>JBGPUH010000149.1:0-6241 GCA_041491025.1 Methylomirabilis sp. (SeqCode) | reverse complement strand
TGCCCCTGCAGCCACGCCTTGGCCGTCTCGTGCTGGGCGAGCGAGTCGTGCAGCGCCGCGATGGTCTGCGCGTGCCGCTCCGCCTCCTGCTGCCAGCTCTGGACCTGCCCCTCCAGTCCTTCTTTGGCGGTCTCGAGCTGGGCGAGCGAGTCGTGCAGCGCCGCGATGGTCTGCGCGTGCCGCTCCGCCTCCTGCTGCCAGCTCTGGACCTGGCCTTCCAGCCACGCCTTGGCCGTCTCGTGCTGGGCGAGCGCGTCCTGCAGCGCCTTGATGGTCTGCTCGCGGTGCTCCGCCTCCTGCTGCCAGCTCTGGACCTGGCCTTCCAGCCACGCCTTGGCTCTCGCCAGTTCCGCCGCCCACTGTCTCACCTCGGCCAGGGCGTCCACCGAGGCTTTCAATAACTCGGCCTCCTTTTTTCTGCCCGGCCGCCGGCGGTAATCCGACAATACCTTGAGAGCGGCAATCCAGCTTTCCTGTACACCTTTCTCGAACCGATAGCGGTGCGTCTCGTTGTCCGCATGCCACCGATACTGCACCAGGGGTTGGCTTAAGAAGGCCACACGCCGGTCAAAACAGAGCTTCATCCACAAGGCGTAGTCGCACGAAAACCCGAGCTCCGGATCGAACCCGCCGGCCCCCAATAGATTCTCACGCCTGGCCAGGACGGTGGGCGCGCAAATCAGGTTGCCCTCGAGCAGGAGGCGACGAAAGTAGACTTTACCATCGATAATGAAATCCTCAGCGGAATCCTCCACCCACTGGCTTGGCGGATATGGGGCCGATGGATCAATGAGGATTTCTATGCCCGAATGCACGAAGCCGATGGTGGGGTCGGCATCAAGGAGTTGAGCCTTCCGCGCCAGGTTGTCCGGGTGCATACGATCGTCCTGGTGGAACAGACACACGTATTCGCCACGGGCCAGGGACAGGGCGCGATTCCAGTTCCCTGGAATGCCCAATCGCCGCTCATTCTCAAAGAGGGCCATCCGCGGGTCGTGGATGGAGCGAACGATCTCGACGGTCGAATCCACCGATTGATCATCAACCACGACGATCTCACAATCGGCAAGGCTTTGGGCCAAAATGCTCTGAATGGCCTCCGCAATAAAGCGCTCACCGTTGCAGGTCGGAATACCAATCGTTACTTTCGGAGTTGCCACAGCTAGGCTCCAACCTGTCGAGCGAAAGTATGAAGGCGGCTCACTGGGGGTTTGTCCGCAGCGGAGTCATTCGACAACCGCGGGCCGATGAACGCCGCGGTAGCGAGGTGATGCCAACTGCCGATGCTCTTATTGAGGGCGGCCATACGTGAGCCTGCCTCTCCTCAGACCTCTCCAGAAGCACGAGATTCGGAACGCTTCGAAGGGAGGGATGAGCAAAAGGTGGAGAACGTACCGGTTGTCGCGGAAGTACCGGTACTCTCGACGAGCGAGAGAATAGGACCACTTTAGGAAGCTGGAGAGGGGAGATTGTGAAGTCTCGCCATAATACTCCATCCCGTATGTCCGGGAGAGATACGGGATGAGCTCCCCGTCTATTCCAAATCTGGCGGCCCAATACCGTAGGTTCAAGGGATGACTGTGATAGACCGAGGCGCTGGGGATATAGATTGAACGGTGCGCCTTTGGGAGCAACTTCCGCCATATGTAGTCCTCGGCCCCAGGCGAGAACTCATCAAACGGGTATCGCAGCAGGATCTCCCTCTGAATTGCACAGTTGGCAGAAGAAAAAATCACAGGGGGCTCGCGCGAGCCGTCGGAGGGAAAGATCCAGTCCAACTCCATCTCCTCGAAAGGGTTCACTCCTCTCCTGGGTTCTTGTCTTCCGTATGTGGCAGCCACGTCCGAATGTTCCTCGATGGGATGGAGAAGCCGGGCAAGCCACTCCTGATCGACCGGAGTGCAATGCGCCGAGAGGAAGACGACGTAGTCACCTTTGGCAAGCTGGGCACCGCGATTCAGGGCCCGGCCAAAGGTAAACTCCTCAGGCTTGATAGGGTAGAAGGTAACGGGAAACTTCGATGCGATCTTCACCGTGTCATCTCGAGAGCCGGAATCGAGGAGGAGCACCTCAAATGGCTGATTGTAGATTTGAGCAAAGATTTGTTGAAGCACCTCGCCGATGAAACGTGCTTCGTTTTTACTTCGGATAATTATCGAGGCTTTCACCCAACCATCTCTACAGCCGGTGCGAAGACCTCAAGAGCCGCGACAACCTCGGAATAGATCCCCTCTAGTTGCCCCACATGGATCATGAGGGAAGGCGGGGTCGTAGCGGATTGACCCCGGCGGAGCCGTTCCAGCACAACAGGGTCCTCCACGACACTGCGGATCTTGCTCGCAAGATCCACCTCGTCCCCGACCTTAAAGGTCAGGCCTGCCGAGCCTACGCGTGTCGTCGGGGCGCCACGATCCGGGACGATCACCGGCAACCCAAGCTGAAACGCCTCGTCAAGGGCGAATGAATAGGATTCGTAGCAAAGGGAAGGGAACACCGCAAGGTGAAGCGCCTGCCGCTGAAGATCTGAAGGGCGAAATTTTCCGTGGAAGACAACCGAAAGCCCTTCTGCAAGGGCCTCCAGTTGCCTGCCGTACTCTGGCTCAGAAGGGAGACCGAAGAGATGCGCCTCAACCATGCTGGGATCTGGCAGGTGATGAAGCGCTTCGAGGAGCAGGTGCGGCCCCTTCCACCAGGCAAGAGATCCCCAATAGCCTACGCGGAGCGGCCGCGCAGAGGCCGCTGGCGAAGAGGCACAGTTGAGGCTCCTGATACGCCCGGGAGGAAGGACCTGCATCCGCTTGCCCTGATCCCCCAAGAGCTGGGCGAGAAAGGCCTTCTGTGCGGAGGAGGGAACAAGCACGCGATCGGCGAGGCGAAGTTCATCGGCGATCAATCCCTGCCGGAATCCCATCTCTCTGGCCACGTCCTCATCCTTCTCCCCTTCCATCCTGGGAACACACGTGAGGCACGGCGCGGTTGGCACAGGGTCCGTGCAAAAGACCCTATCCGAGCGCAAACGGTTTCCCCGCGGGCAGGTGGCCCACAGATCATGCAGAGTGATGATCGTCGGGATCCCCAACGACTTGGAAAGAGCCACGAGGTTGCTTGTCAGCCTCGGCCAATGTTGCACGTGTATCACGTCGGGTCGCATCGCCTTTAGATAACGTAAGATTAGCCTCTCGGCCTCGGGCCACAACGATGGGCTCCAGTGGTTTGGGCGAAGGCGTGTCCCTACGAAGCGGGTGACCATCAGGCCATCTCGGTCCACCGTGACCAGCTCCGGCGCTGAACGGCTCTCTTGGGTTCCCGCCAGAATGAAACACGTATGTCCCCTCGAGGCCAAGCCTCTCCCAATGGCCTCGCAGTAAAGCTCGGTTCCTCCGATGAACTCGGGCGGAAACCCGTGGACCACCTGAAGAATCTTCATGCTACGGTACCATTCAGCCTGACTTCCACGTGAGCAAGTTGGGCAAATTCCTTTCTTTGCTGCTCGAGCCACTCGAGTACGGAATGATATTGAGTTGCGAGATTGGTTCGCGTCGCTCGCAATGACATCCACTCAAGAGAGAATACTTCAAAAACGATCGCCTAGTATCCTGAGTCAGAAATTCGTTGACTATTTCTGCACACGATATCCCCCCTTACTCATCCCTCTCCCCCGCACCCTCTCCCCCAACGGGGGCGAGGGGCTATGTCGGCAAGGTGACGAACTGCCGTGCCCGATGACCATCCCGGTGTCGCTCGCAATGACGACACCCTTTAGGGGCGCCTCGACAGCTTCGTGAGCATCTGCTGAAGCTTGAACAGCGGAGTCCGCCTCAGCTCCTGCAGATAGGCCCTCAGGTTCGTGTGATCTTCTTTGAGAAGTTCGAGGTCACGCCGGGTGTGCTGGAGGAGCGTCTCCTGCTCTTGTGTGAGCAGTTCTTTCTCGTGGATCGCCTTTTCCGCCTGTTGCAAGAGCCTCTCTTTCGCAAGGATCTCTTGTTCCGCTTGCTGCACGAGCGCCTCTTTCTCGCGGATGGCCTGTTCCCCCTGCTGTACAAGCGCCTCTTTCATGTGGATGGCCTGTTCGGCCTGCGCAAACCGCTGCGTCAGGTCGGCCAGGAGTGCTTCCCGTTCCTGGACCTGCTGCTTGGCGTGTGTAATCAACTTCAGATACGGCGTGAACGAGTTTCGCTCGGGCGTTTTGCCATGAACGGCGTCCTCGTAGATCTTCTCTACCATGGCGACATGGGCCTCCATTGAAAAGAGCGTCTCAAGCCGGATGCTACGGCGCATCGCCTCCAAGATCGGCGGCGTATCGATGATTTCCTGGAGTCGCCGGGCCAGATCGCCCGCATCACCAGCCCGAAATGTCAGGCCGGCCGACCCGATCCGCTCCGGAAGGGCGCCGCGGTCCGACACGAGGACCGGGAGCCCCAATCGCAATGCCTCATCGAGAGCAAACGAATACGACTCGCTGGCCACAGAGGCCAGGACGGCGACGTCGAGGTCGAAGGTTTCCAGGTCAGCCGGCCGGTACGCCCCATGGAACTGGACCGGGATGCCTTGCGCGAGCTCACGAAGCCGTTGCTCGTAGGCCTGCTCCAGCGTGGTCCCGATCAGGTGAACCTGAACGGCCGACGGATCGCGCAGCGTATGGACCGCCTCCAGGATCAGGTGAGTCCCCTTCAGGTACATGAGATAGCCCCAATGCCCGATCTGGAGCGGCCGGTGGGGGAAACCCGCTCCCCCCCTCACCCGCTCTCGCCCGGTCACCGTCGGAATGCTCGCGTGAGGAATGACTGTCACTCGATCCTCCGGCAGATCAAGCAGGCTCAGGACAAAGGCGCGGTGGGCCTCCGACGGCACGATGATCGCTGTGGCCACGGCGAGCTCTGTTTCAATCATTTCCCGGCGCAGCGCCAGGGCGCTCACACGCTCCAGATCGCTCTGCCAGGGGCTACGTTCGGCGCATGTCACGCAGGGAGCGGCCACCGGCGGGTCGGTGCAGAACTTCTCGTCCGAGCGGATCCGATGCACTCGAGGGCAGGAAGTCCACACGTCGTGCAGCGTCACGACCACGGGGATCCCCTGGTCGGCGCAGATCGCCACCAGATTATTGGACAATCGCTGCCAGTGATGCAGGTGAACGATGTCCGGCTGGACGAGGGCCAACAGGTGTCGCGCCAGGCGATCGGCCTCAGGGTCGTACTCCTCGGTCCACAGGCGGGCTCGCCCTTCGGCCCTCAGGTACCTGGACACCAGCAGGCCGTCCTGCTCCACGGTGGCCAGAGTCGCCTCCGGGGCGGATCGCTCTGTCCCAGCCAGGACCATGCACTCGTGCCCGCGCCAGAGCAGGTGCTGGCTCAGCGCTTCACAATACTTCTCGGTCCCTGCGATTGAATCCGGAGGGAAGCCGTGAGCGATCTGGAGGATCCTCATGCTGCCTGCCCCGCCTCGAACGCTTCCACGTAGCGGGCCGATGGCACATAGATCGTCCGATACGCATTCAGACCGGCAACCATGTGAAGGTAGTCGTTGTACCGAAGCTGGCTCTCGTGCTGTTCGACCGCCTTGCGCTTCACGTCCCAGACGGAGGTGATGTCAAGGGCGTGGGTGGGCTGCACGGTGGCCCAGATCTCATAGCGGAAGTCGAAAATGGCCGGCCGAGCGTGGCGAAGCGCCGTCTCGATGCCCACTCCAAGAGCCCAGTGATCGGGGTGAATCTCCAGGGTTGAAGGCCGGTACACGATGTCCGGTCGCTCCGCATGCAGCAGCGCGTCCAGGCGTTCGGCCAGGCCGTCCGCATCCGAGAGCCTGCCATCCGAATAGTCCCAGAAGACCAGCTCGTCCACGCCGAGGACCGCGGCGGCCCGCCTGGCTTCCTCGCGGCGCAGCTCCCGATAGTCGAGCGCCGCGTAGTGCCCCAATGGGTCTCCGGCTGCCCCGTCGGTGGCGAACACGACTTTCACGCGGTCGCCCTGGCGGCGATGGAGCGCGATGGCGCCGCCACACCCCAGGCACTCGTCATCGGGGTGCGGCGCCAAGACCAGCACCGACCCTCTCGGCGGCGCCGTCAAGACCGCTGGCCACGCAGGCGGCATCATCGATCCCTCTTCATTCCCCTCACCCTCGCCCTCTCCCCCGATGTGGGGGAGAGGGGATATTATTGCGCACATATCTGACTCAGGATACTAGTGTGGCGGTTCAGAAATCCGCTGACTATTTCTGCACACGATATGCCCTGTTACTCACCCCT
>JBGPUH010000148.1:0-6281 GCA_041491025.1 Methylomirabilis sp. (SeqCode) | reverse complement strand
GTCGTCAAGCAGCACCAGCGCCGAGGCCTCGCGGGCCACATCGGTGCCCCGTCCCCCCATGGCGATGCCGATGTGCGCCGACTTCAAGGCCGGCGCGTCGTTCACGCCATCGCCTGTCATGGCGACGATTTCGCCGTTGGCCTTCAAGGCGTTGACCAGGCGCAGTTTCTGTTCGGGCACGACCCGCGCAAAGATATTGACCGTCTTGAGACGCCGTTGCAGTTCCTGGTCGTCCATCCTGTCCAGTTCAGGCCCGGTGAGACATTCGTCCATCGGGGTCAGGCCGATCTGGCGAGCGATGTTCTGTGCGGTGCCGGGATAGTCGCCCGTGATCATCACCACCCGTATCCCTGCGGCGTAACACTCCTTGAGTGCCAGCGGAACCGCCGGACGCATCGGGTCGGCCAATCCGACAAGCCCCAGGAACTCGAATATGAAGTCATGCTGCTCCCCAGGCAGGGACGTTTGCTTGAATTGTGCCTTGGCCACGCCCAGTATTCGCAGGCCCTCGTCGGCCAACGATGTGATGTGCGCTGATAGCGCCTCCAATTGCACCTCACTCAAATGGCAGAGGTCGGCAATCGCCTCTGGCGCGCCCTTGGCAGCGATGACGTACTCCTGGGAATCAGGCGACGCCCACACGTGCGACATGGCCAGCAACTCTTGTGATAAGGGATATTCGCGTACCAGTGTCCAGTCGTCATGAAGGTGTTCGGTTTCGGACAGCAATCGGTCGCCCAGCTCCCTCAGCGCTCTTTCCATGGGATCGAGCGGCTGTCTTTGGCTGGCAAGGATGCCAAACTCCACGAGTTCATGGAAGGTCTCCGGCAGCGCCTCCTGCTTATGATTGCTCACCTCATACAACTCGCCGTGAGCGAACAGCTTACACACCGTCATGCGATTGAGGGTCAACGTGCCCGTCTTGTCCACGCACAGCACCGTGGCCGAGCCCAGGGTCTCGAGGGCCGGCACGCGACGGGTGAGCACTCGTTGTTGCGAGATGCGCCAGGCGCCCACGGCCAGGAAGATGGTCAGCACCACGGGAAACTCTTCCGGCAACATGGCCATGGCCAGCGTAATGCCAGCCAGGAGCCCGTTGAGCCAATTACCTCTTGTAGCCCCGTAGACGATCGCTACCACAGCACAGAGGACAAAGGCCACTATCCCGAGAATCCGAACCAGCCGTCCCGTTTCCCTTTGCAGCGGGGTCTCTTCTTGCTCGACCGTTTGCAATGCTTTGCCGATCTTCCCGAGTTCGGTATGGAGGCCGGTGGCGAGCGCTTGGGCGATGCCATACCCCTTAACCACCAACGTGCCGGAATACACAAAAGACAAATCCTCGCCTCCGGGGCGGCTCATTTCCGTCGCGCCGTCCCAAGCCGCTTTGCGGACCGGCACCGATTCGCCGGTCAACAGGGACTCATCGACCAAAAGGCTGCTACACGACTCGAGCGCTGCGTCTGCCGGGACGCGGTCGCCTTCGGCCAAGATCAGGATATCGCCACGGACCACGTCGCGGCCCGCGATCCGTTTTTGCTCACCTCCCCGGATGACCAGCGCGCGCGGGCTGGATAGGTCTCGAAGCGCCTCAAGCGCGCGCTCCGTTTTACGCTCCTGATACAGGGTGATACTCATGACAACGAAGACAAAGCCGAGCAACATGAACGCCTCTCGCCTATCGCCCAGTACGAGATAGATCGCGCCACAGGCAACCAGAAGCAAGAACATCGGCTGGCGCACAACTTCAAACGCAATAGCGAAAATGCTCCGCCGCCTTGAGGTGGGAAGTTCGTTATACCCCTCCTCCTTCAGCCGCGCGGCTGCTTCGTCCTCAGAGAGCCCAGCGATCGAGTTGATGTCGAACCGATCTGTCAATCGTGCATCCTTTTCTGGAGATCTAGATACGCAACACACGCCGCTCATGTACCACTTCAGGCTTCGCTTGAGTTGCCATCCTCCTCAGGGGTTGACTCGACGCCGTCTGCAAGCGCGCGGGCGAGGCGACGCTGGACATTCATGGGTAGTGGCGGGAGGTCCTCCTTCTGCCGTCAGTCTCGATAGATGTCCTTGCGGTGCCATACTCGGTAGAGAGCGACCTCTTGGCCGATGACATCATCGCGGACCCGGTAAGACAACGCCTCTAAACGCCACTGACCGATGCCCTTTCTTTTAAGCTTCTTAATCTTAGGCTGAGGGCCAAACGGATTGACCTCCAAGCGCTTGATCGACTCCAGGGTCTTGTCCTGGGCTACACTCGGAAGCTCTTCCAAGTCCCGCTTGAAGCTGGGCGTGAGGAGGACCGTAAACCGACCTGGCATATCTCAGCCAACCCGACGTCGGCCTATGCGCTCCTGGAGGTACTCTTGAAGGGTCACTGTCTTGCTGGCTCGGTACTCCTCAGCGGCGACCTTGAGGCTCTTCTGAATCTCAGGATCGAGCTCCTCGAGTATATCGTCGAAGTCCGCAGCGCCGAGGAGGACAGCAGTCGGCTTGCCGCTCTTGGTGATGACGAAGCGGGCCTTACGCTGTGATACTTGCTTGAGCAGCGACCCAAGCTGGGTGCGGGCGATGTAGGCAGGGATGGTAGTGGTCATCGGGAATGTTCGTTTAGGCACTTGCTCCCTCCAGTGGGAGATTGATTAATCAATTCGTTTCATTATAGTGCGTAGACTGAGGAGGTCAAGATGCCTTTTCTGAACGATCTCCACCCTAGCCCAGGTTACGCACGAACACCCACCTCTCAACGATTTTAGACTACACAAGCTCCGTAAGTGCTGATGAGGGCAGCCAGGCCGTCATGGAACCTCGATGTAGTGTAGACCTACCCCCTTGCAATCGAGACCGGCCGCGTGGCACTGTAGCGCAGAGCGGACGCACACGATGTTTCTGCGAGCGAACCGGCGCACGAAGGACGGCAAGGACCATCTCTACTGGTCGCTGGTGGAAACCGTCCGCACCACCGACGGCCCGCGGCAGCGCACGGTGTGCTATCTGGGGGAGCTCAACACCTCGGCGGCCGCCCGGTGGCGCAAGACCATCCAGCTCGTCAATGCGCAGGGCGAGACCTCGCAGCTGGCTCTCTTCCCCGCGGGCGCGGCCGCGCTCCCGGAAGACGAGCGCGTCGTCCAGATCCGCCTGGACCGAGTGCGGTGGACCCGCCCGCGGGAGTTCGGGGATGGGTGGCTGGGGTGGCACCTGTGGCAGCGGCTGGGGTTGCAGGCGTTCTGCGAGCGCACCCTGGACGCCGTCCCGGCGGAGGTGCCGTGGTCGCGGATCGCCGCGATCCTCGCGATCAACCGCCTCTGCGCCCCCGGGAGCGAACTGGCGATCGAGGCGCGCTGGTACGGCTCGACCGCCCTCGATGACCTTGTGGGAGTCGACGCGGCCCGGGTCAACACGGACCGCCTCTTGGACCTCCTGCTCCCGCACAAGGCGGCCTTGCAACAGCACCTGAGCGCGCGCTACAGGGAGCTGTTCCGCGCCCAGTATGAGGTGCTGCTGTACGACCTGACGAGCACGTACGTGGAAGGCGAGGCCCACGCGAACCCGCAGATGCGGCGGGAGTCTGAGCTGCTTCCCAGGACTTTTCGTAGTCTGAACTCTTCAGCTCCTCCAGCAGACTGTTGACGGTATCGGCATTGTTCTGGCCGCCCGCGGTGGCAGTGGTAGAAAACGTCAGGATGATGAGAGGGACCAAACTCTTGACGATTTTTCTCATACTACCTCCTCCATTCTTTGCTTCGGCAGCCGGCCATGGCGCAAGACTTAATACATGCGACCCGTCACTTCGGCCATACGTCGTCGGTCCCAAGGCTTCAGCCAGCGCCTGCATCGGTTGAAACAGGTTTATTCCCGCTGTGTTTGCAGTCCAGCAGCGTTATGGTCGTTTACGTACAGCACTTGTGAGCGCCGAATCCTTCCGAAGCGACGTAGACTCAACCCATTCAAATACTTCACGTAGCAACGCGATACGAAGTATGCTAGGTTCTGATATGAATCCTCATCTTGGCGCAACCCGAAAATTAGCTCGGTCGAATCGCGCCCCCCACCCCTAGCCTCCACTAGGGGCGACCTCGGCAACCCTCGTGGGTGGGCGGTCGCTTTTTCCCCTGGATGCCTGTCCGTGAGAGAGCGCGATGGCGGATGAACAGACCCGGTCCAATGTCCCAAAGAAATTTCACCGCACCCCCTCTCGTACGCCCCGATCCCCGCGTGCCGTTCAGCCACCGGCCGAGCCACCTTCCGAATATCGCGACTATGCCGAGTATGCTGAGCGTGAAATTACTCCTGCTCTTCGCCGGTCCTTCGAGGCCCTCCTCTTAACTTACCACATCCGCGAATTACGAGGGCAGGTCGCCATCCCACCGATAGACGACAGACTCCATGACTGGCAACTCGAATATGAAGGCGTGTATGGCGATGGGCACTACGCCGAACGGAAACGCTTGCTGTATGAGACCTTGGGCAAGGTCATCTGCGTTAGGCATGCCAATCCAAAGGTCATCCACGCGGCCCTCGCCGATGCCAGGAACGCGGCGATGGCCGCAGTTCGTGGCGGACGTCCGATTGACCAGCGCCGGAAGCTTGTGGAAGAGTACGGCAAGCTCAGAGACAACGTCGAATATTGGGCCAAGCGGCTGCAACGGTGGTTCCGTGAAAGCGAATCTGCGGGTCTCGGCACCTCGGTCGAGAAACGAGATGCTCCCGAAGTCGTCCGTCACCTGGACGCCCTCCTCGAGGTCCTCTCAACCAACCCATTCGTGAGACACTCGGTAGCAGATCCGCTTGGCCGCCCGTCCCCCGACTACCGGCCGGAACCATGGCTGGCCCTGGCGCATCGGGACTTGGCGCGCGCTCGCGTCCGCCGGCACTCGGATCGTGAGGACCTCTTGACAGCCATCGGCCTCATCCCCTACCGCTGACGCTCACCTGCTTAAGGTCCGCAACACTTCGGGCTGCTCGCATTCCCTTACCACAGCGCTGTCTTCTGGCTGTACGACGGGCGACTCCGCTTGCCCGTCGCAGGATTGCTATATTCAGACTGGACAAGGAGGGCAGCCTGCTCTCAGGGTGTAGGGAGACGGCGGCCCCACCAGGAAGATGCTTCCCTGGCCGATCCCTGGGGAGACGGCCCGAATCGTGCCGCCACGGAGTTTGGCGAGTTGCTCCGCGGGGGCAAGGCCAAACCTTAGTGCTGCTTCCGAAGGGCTTGGAAGGTCTAGTCGAGAATAGGACGAAACGGGCGAAGAAAACAGGCGGGTCGGACCTCTTGAGTGGCGGGTGTTTTGATGGCGGAGATTCAGCAAACAATAGTGGAGCAAATGTCACAGTGTCAAGAATTCACGCGGGCTTTTCGCTTTGTTTTCAAGTAGATGTCATACAAAACCGACAATGGAGTGAGCACGCCAAGATGAGGAGAATACGAGGTGCCGTGTCGACTTTTTCCCTCCCTCTCAGGCCGAGTTCCACCCAAGAGGGCGTTGCTGAAGAGTGCGCCAACCAAATTGCAAGGCGTGGCTGAAGCCCTATGGTCACCCCGGGCCCATCGCGACACCCATTTCGATGGCTGAGGGTCTGAGCTTACCGCGAGGAACACCATCCCCTCAGACCCATCCGTTCAGTGCCCTACTGAGAGCAAGCCGGGTGCCAGCGTCCTGCATGGGCCCCCGCTTTTCCAGCTCCAGTATAACTCGTTAATTCTGCTTGATGTTCTCCGAATGACTTCAGCCACGGACCAGTAGGAGGGAAACACGGGAAGCTATTCTGAATGGGGAAGCGCCGCCCCATGGGGCAAGAGAAAACGGCCCAAATCAGCACTAACGTCTCGATAGGTTTGGTATCGGGGCAGTAAGGGTTACTGCTGCCCCAGTCCGGCGATGAATGCCCCAACCACGCTACGCTTGGAGCCGTGCTTGGGGGGGTAGTGCAGATTTCAACCACTAATCTACACTGGCTGACCTGAATAGACAGGCCGCGAGCGATGAAAAGGCAAATCCTGGGGGGGCTCGCTAGGGATTTTGGAAAGCCTCTGAGAAGGTGTTATCGCTGTGCGAAATTAGGAGAAATTAGTGGAGCAAATGTCACAGTGTCGAGAACTCACACGGGCTTTTCGCTTTGTTTTCAGATAATTAGAACCTTCAACCGCTTCGAGGTCAAACAGGGTGGAGCTTTATTTTCAGATACTTATGAAAAGCAGAGGCTTTCATGTCCTGGGAAGTTGAAGATTACGGCGCGCTGGCTCGATAGCCCGTGTCGGTGAGCAGCTCAATCATCGCCTTGAT
>JBGPUH010000147.1:0-6314 GCA_041491025.1 Methylomirabilis sp. (SeqCode) | reverse complement strand
GGCAACATGCGATATGATGAGTTTCAGAGAGATCAACATGACATCATGATTCCTCTCCGCCTCACGACGGGCGGTGGATCAGTGAGTGTTCAGGAGGGAACCGATGGAGCCGAAACAGGACGTGCGAGATCCGTTCGATCGAATCAACGCCGAGACGGCCAAGCAGATGATCGAAAAGGGTGGCGTGGTGGTGGTTGATGTGCGAGAGCCTGCGGAGTGGACCCAGGGACATATCCCCAATGCAATCCATATCCCGCTTGGCACGCTCATGAACCGCCCGCGAGAGCTGCTCCATCAGGACGGCATCATCTTCGTCTGCGCCGAAGGCGTGCGCAGTGCCGTGGCCTGCGAGGTGGCGGCCGCTATCGGGAGGAAGCAGCTCTACAACCTGGAAGGTGGCACCGTCGCCTGGTGGAAGCAGGGCTTTTCACTGGTGAAATGAAGCTACGTCGTCCGGCGTTACTCAGCCTTTCTCGCTGATGGCTACGCCGCTGCAGATCCGGTTTGGGACGGACGGATGGCGGGGGATCATCGCCAGGGACTTTACCTCATCTGCCGTTCGCCTGGTTGCCAGAGCCATTGCGGCGTCCTTCCGAACGATCTATCCTGATCGCCGACATCTCCTCCTCACCGTCGGTTATGACACCCGGTTTCTTTCCCGTCGGTTTGCGCAGGAAGCCGCCGAGGTTCTGGCGGCCGAAGGCGTAGAGGTTCGCGTCACGACCTCCCACCTTCCCACACCGGTGCTGGCATGGTCTGTCCCACTTCTCGCCGCGCAGGGCGGGCTGATGGTGACTGCGAGCCACAATCCTCCAAGCTATAACGGGCTAAAAGTCCGCACGGCTGATGGCGGCCCTGCCAGCGTTACCTTGACGGACCAGATTGAGGCAGAGGTCCGGCGCGCGGCCGTTGACCCTGACGCTCGCTGCGAGGGTGTCACGTCCTGCGCGAGCCAAGCGATGCGGAGCGCGATCGAGTGGTTCGATCCGTTCCCGCAGTATCGCAAGCGCCTGCCCGCTCTGATCGACATGCAGGTCATCGCGCGCTCGCGTCTCCATGTGATCATCGATCCGATGTATGGGTCGACCCAGGGCCTTCTCGCGGCCCTGCTGCGGGAAATCGGCCTAGAGGTCGAGGAGATCCATGGAGAGGTGAACCCCTGGTTCGGGGGGGTGCCGCCCGAACCGTTGGCCGAACATCTCGGGACGCTGATCAAGCGGATCAGGAGCATCAGCGATTCGAAGAGGATCGGGCTGGCCTTTGACGGCGACGGGGATCGCCTGGCGGCGATCGATGAGGAGGGATCCTACGTCACCCCGCACCAGATCTTTGCACTGCTCCTCCGCCATCTTGTGACCAGGCGCGGCCTCTCCGGGATGGTCGTCAAGACCTTCTCCACCACCTCGATGATCGACCGGTTGGCCGCGACCTATGGCTTGCGGCTTACGGTCACCCCGATCGGGTTCAAACACATCGCCGAGATCATTCGGGGGGAGCCGTTCCTCATCGGGGGAGAGGAGAGCGGTGGAATCGGGATTACCGGCCACATCCCGGAGCGGGATGGACTCGTGAGCGCTCTGCTGCTGCTGGAATGCCTGGCTACGGAAGAGAAACCCCTCGGCGCCCTCCTGAGAAAGCTGGAGTCCGAGGTGGGGCCGCACTGCTATCGGCGCCTCGACCTGAAGCTGGCCGGAATGGGAGATGGAATGGAGGTCGGAAGGCGGCTCCGTGCCGACCCGCCGACCACAATCGAGCAATGGCGCGTGAAAGAGGTTCAGTCCCTGGATGGGGTGAAGCTGATCTTAGAGGACGGAAGCTGGCTCCTGACCCGGCCATCAGGGACCGAGCCGGTGCTTCGGCTCTACGCCGAGGCGCCAACCATCGATCAAGTCTCTCGTTTGCTCGATTGGGGCAAAGCGCGCGCGGAGGGAGTGTGCAGACTTTCGTAGAAAGATGCGGTTCGCGAGCCCTGGCGGTCGACTCGATACGCACGCCTGAGCGCGCAGTCGTTCACTTCGATTGAGGGGACATCTCCTCTGAGGGCGGAGGTGCCTGAGGTGTCGTGGTCGCGACCCCCGACTTGGATTTCGGCCGCTTTTCCGCCGCAGACGGCTCCACCCGTTTCTTGGGCCTCGGCTTCTCTGACGGAGACCGTGGCGGAGGGCGGGAGGTCAAGCTAGCCTTGCGTGTGGCCCTCCGCGCCTCCTTGTGCCGCTTCCTCCTGCGTTTGAGCTCTCGGTCTTTCTCTCGCACATCTCTCTCCATGAAGAAGAATTGGATGCCATCTGATCGGGCATTATAAAAGGTTGATGTGGGAAAGCAAGAGAAATCGCTGACCTCATGATCGCCCGTCTGAAAGCGGACCTGGCTGGCGCGCTGCTCGCAGCCGTAAAGAAGGCCGGCTTCCAAGCCGGACTTGGTGGGGACATCCCCGTCGCGGTGACGTGGGAGTATCCTGGTGACCCGGCCTTCGGAGATGTCTCGACCACGCTCGCCTTTGGACTGGCGAAGGCGTCCAGACGCAAGCCGCGCGAGCTTGCCGAACAGGTTGCCGCTTCCGCGCACCTCCCGCACGATCTGGTTGATCGCGTGGAGGTGGCCGGGGCGGGCTACCTCAACTTTTTTGTCGCGAAGGCGTTTTGGCGGCGTGTGGTTCAGGGGATCCTGAAGGCGGGGTCCACATACGGGAGGGCGGATGTCGGTGGGGGGCGCCGGGTGCTCGTGGAGTTCGTCAGCGCGAATCCGACCGGCCCGTTAGTCGTCGTCAGCGCCAGGGCTGCGGCGGTGGGCGACGCCATCGTTCGGCTGTTGGAAGCGGTGGGGTATCAGCCGTACCGCGAGTACTATGTGAACGATGCCGGAAACCAGTTCCGAACCCTCGCCTTGGCCATGGAGGTGCGCTGTCGGCAGCTCCTGGGCGAGGAGTGCCCGATGCCCGAGGAGGCCTACCCCGGCGAATACCTGATCGAGCTTGCGCGCGAGTTTCTGGAAACGAATGGGCAGGAGGCGCTGGGCGCCCCGGAACGGGAACGCCGGGAGCGCTTGGGCCGCTTTGCGGTCGAGCGGATTCTCGGCTGGCAACGGGCGGCGCTCGAGGGGTACGGGGTCACCTTTGACAATTGGTTCAGCGAGCGTGCTCTCCGGGAACGCGGCGAGCCGGATCGGGCGATTGAGACATTGAGAGCGCGAGGTTTCCTGTACGAGCAGGAGGGAGCGCTCTGGTTTCGCTCCACCGCCTTTGGCGACGACAAAGACCGCGTTCTCGTGAAGAGCGACGGGGAGATCACCTATTTCCTCCCGGACATCGCCTATCACCAAGACAAGTTCGCTCGGGGCTTCGAACAGGTGATCGACCTCTGGGGACCCGACCACCACGGCTACGTCGCGCGGATGCAGGCGGCGATGCGGGCCCTTGGCCATCCCCCGGATGCCCTCAGGATCCTGATCGTGCAGCTCGTCCGTTTGATGCGAGGAAGCGAGCAGGTCCGGATGTCCAAGCGGACCGGGCAGTTCGTGACCATGGGTGAGCTGGTCGAAGAGGTAGGACGTGACGCGGCCCGCTTCATCTTTCTGACCAGGCGATGTGACAGCCCTCTGGACTTCGACCTGGAGCTCGCCAAGTCAGCCTCTGACGAGAACCCGGTGTACTACGTGCAATACGCCCACACACGCCTGTGTGGTATACTCCGGGAGGCGGCAAAGGCCGATGTCGCAGCGCCCTCGCCAGAAGACGACCTCGACCCGCTGGATTCGCCCGACGAGATCGGATTGATCAAGCAACTGGCCCTCTATCCCGAATTGGTGATCGGGGCAGCCGAAGCGCTGGAGCCACACCGGCTGACCGCTTATCTGCATGACCTCGCCGCGCGATTTCACGGCTATTATACCCGCCATCGGATTATATCCGCCGACCCGGCCCTTACCCGGGCGCGCCTGGCGCTCGTGGCCGCCTGCCGCATTGTCATCGGGAATGCGCTCAATTTGCTGGGTGTCTCCGCGCCGGAACGGATGTAAGCAACCGATGAGTATGGATTTCCGCAGAACGTCGAATCAAGCCTCGCATGGCCTCAGCGTCATCCTGAGCGGAGCGAAGAATCTCCATTCCTTTCGCCCAATGGCTCGCAAGTTTCAAAACGACCCACTACCCCTTTTTTCTTGACTTGCCCGGAACCCTCCCATACACTCAGTCGTTGCAAACGCTAACCCCAAACCTCCTCAGCCGACCCACGGGCCACCCCACCCAGCGCGGCACCGCGGAGCCTGGGGGGGCCGCCGACGCGCGCGCCGGCGCCCACAAGAAGGGCACAAGGATGATCCGTCCCAAATACCTCAGAACCCTAGTCCAGATCATGATGCTGGCGCTCGCCGCCACGCCCGCCGACCCCCCGCCGGCCAGCGCAGCACCAAAGAGCTTCAGCGAAGGACTCTGTGAAGACCTGGGGCACGGATGGCCCGGGAGCAAGGACTGTAAGACTTGTGCTGTTGAGGGCAGCACAATACCCACAGTGCCCGGCACCAAGGCCAACTGCAAGAACTCACTCAGACCAGGAATCATCTTCGCTTGCACCTGTAACGGCAAGACCGGGCAATGGGACGCCTCCGCACTCACCCACCCCTCCACCCCCAACCCCACGGGCCAGATCACACCCCTCCCCACGCAGAACCTCCCCCTACTACAGCCAACGCCGCCGGGTCCCGCGGCGCCGCTCCCACACGGAGGCACCGAGAGAAGGTAGCTCCGCAGGGCCGCGCGCCACGAAGTGCTCAGGGCCCGACAGCAGTCGATCTGCGACGGACATACCGTTCGGGACCGTCTATCCATAACGTGGGAGGGAAGGTCGGCGCGCCCGAGAATGCCGGTTATGTTGCCTAGCCTCTTGTCGAGGCCATCAAGAAGGTGGAGAGGGCGACACCGGTCGTCCTCATGTCTGGGTTTGACTGGGCTCGAGCGACTGGCCGGGCAAAGGAGCTAGGGGTTGACTTCGTGATCCCCAAGCCCTTCGACCTTCAGAATTTCCTCAACACCGTCCGCGGCCTCCTGGCCGGGCGTAAGCGCGCGTAACCTCCCTCCTTTGTTTTGAGGCTCGTCACTCCGAATAAAACGTCCCAACATTTTCAATAGCTTACATTACAGGAGACGGATCCCCCCTTTATTCTTGACTAGGCCGGAAGCCGGCTATAGACTTAGACATCGGGAACGCTAGACTCGACCCACATTGGCCGAATCCCTCGCCGCCAGACGCCCTACACCGGTCGCAGCGTAGGATGGGAAGCAGGGGGCCCGGCCCGGATCCACGAAAGGACGGAAGAAATGAAACTCCGTAAGCAGGTCCGGATCATGGCCGTGCTCACGACGCTGCCGCTCGCGGCCTCGCTCGGGAACGCTCAACCGGCCCATGCTAGGGAAAGAAGCGCAGCCCAAACCTGGTGCGAGACCTCAGGGTACACATGGGATGCCGTTCTGGGTTGCGCCTCCAACCGATGCCCGTTCTCGGGCGGCGGCACGGCAGCCCCGAACACCCTAGTGGGCTGCCACACCTCGGACGGGGCGCGCCACATGTGTTATTGCAGCGGATGGTCCGGCAGCTGGGTCGTCGTGGCGGGCCCCACGCTCACCCCAGTCCCCCTGGCAATTCCAAACCCGGCTCCCCCGCTCGCCCCCACGAAGTAGCCGCCGCGGCCGCGCCAGCCCGACCTCATAGCCGGGCGAGGCGCGGACCGGGGAAGGGGTAGGCCGTTGGAATGTCTATCGATCCCCCAGCCCTGGCTCCCTTGAGCCATTGCATGACGTGCATCTCAAGCGGAGAGGCGGCTGGCGCTGCCCTCCGCTCCTGCTCATAAAGCCGAGATGCTTTCTCGATAAAATTTGCGACCGTCTTCTTGGCCACGGCTAGCCCTGCCGGACTGAAGTGGTAGCCAAGAAAGTCGAAGCCGCGTTCGATCCTGCCGATGAAAGTCTTGTCTGGGTGTTTCTCTCCGGCCAATTCCGATGTCCTCTTTCGTATTGACAGTGCGGCGACCTTTTGGTAGCGTTGTGACGTGCGTACACCGTCAGGCGACCGGATGCGAAGGTGACGTAAAGGAGCGTGAATGGAAGAGTTCCGTCGGATCAGTCGCCTCCCTCCGTATGTCTTCAACATCGTGACCGAATTGAAGGTCAAGGCCCGTGCCCAGGGCGAGGATATCATCGACTTCGGAATGGGCAACCCCGACCTGCCGACCCCTCCCCACATCGTCGAGAAGCTCTGCGAAGCGGCTCGAAACCCTCGGAACCATCGGTACTCCGCCTCGCGCGGAATCACCAAGCTCCGCGT
>JBGPUH010000146.1:0-6341 GCA_041491025.1 Methylomirabilis sp. (SeqCode) | reverse complement strand
GAGCCGTGCCCTCAAGGAGGGAGTTGTCGAACTGAAGGTGCGGAAGACCGGCGAGGAGTTTCGGATCCCGCCCTCGGACGTGGTGTCCAAGGCCAAGTCCCTCCTCTCGCAATGGAAGCGTCATTGCGAGGAGCGGAGTGACGAAGCAATCTGACCTGCAAGGCCTGCCCTGAGCCGAGTCGAAGGGTCATTCCGAGCACATTCGCTTCGCTCAATGTAAACTGCGCGAGGAATCTCGCAGATTGCACAGCCCGCCCTGAGCCGCGTCGACGGAGCTGCGCCTCGCAACGACCCTCCGGGTCGGATTGCCGCGCTCCCGTTGGTCGCTCGCAATGACATCAAGGTAACGACGTGCGGTCCGCTTGCTCTGGTTTCTCTCGCCTTCCCGCTCCGTGCCAGAAAATGCAAACCCCCCAGGAGATTCCTTATCCCTCTGGGGGGTCGGCTACGCTAGCGCGTTGGTGAATGAGTTAGAGCTTGACCACGTTGGCGGCCTGCTTGCCCTTCGGGCCATCCACGACGTCGAACTCCACCTCCTGACCCTCAGCCAGGGTCCTGAAGCCGTTGCCCTGGATGGCGGAGTAGTGGACGAAGAGATCGCCGCCCTCAGCTCGCTCGATGAAGCCATACCCTTTGGCCTCGTTGAACCACTTCACCTTCCCGGTGCCTCGCACGTCCTCACCCCCCTTCCGTAGACTCTCATCGCTCGTTCGCCGGTGAGTCGCTTCCTTCACGGCTCAAGGCCCCGGGCCTTCGCATAAAAAAACCGCCGACGCTTACCTCATATAAGCATCCGCGGTCCTTCGGCAGTCCCGTCAAGCCAAACCTATATTCGGAAGCGGCGGTGAATTACCGCATCCTCTGTTCGCTGTCAAGCAATTTTTGAGGGCGAGAGCGGTGCGGCGGCATCAGCGTGCTCTCGCAGGAAGAGCACGAGCGCTAAGAGCGTGAAGACGCTCACGCTCAGGTAGAGGCCGAAGGGCGAGGCGTGCGCAATAACCGCGGTGGCGATCAGCGGACCAGCGGCGTTGGCCGCGAAGCGGGAGGTATTGATGAAGCCGATTGCGGCTCCATGGGCGGTGCCGGCCACTTCGGCAAAGACGATCGGAATCACGCCCGCGATCAGACCGACCTGGATTGCCCTGATCAGGCCGAACATCATCGCTGATCCAGCGGCGCCAAGCAGAAGTTGAAGTGCCGACGCCGCAAGAACAGCCCAGAGGAGTGTTCGATGCCTCCCCTGCCGGATAGCGAGCCGGCTGAGATAGTACGAGCCCAACACCGATGTGACACCGTAGGCAAAGACGATGAGCCCCGCTACGCGGATGGCGTGGACCTGCGCCACCCGGAGCCCGGAAAGGATCTCGGGCATGATGCTGGGCAGGAACACGATCTGGACAGAGGCGGCAAAACAGAGCAGCCAGCCGGCGGCGAGCCCGCGGCGTGATGGGCGGCGTTGCGACACCTCCGGCCGAAACGTGGATAAGGGGCTCAGGCGAAACCGGACATTGAGGAAGGCAATCAGGATCAGGACGGCGCCGGCCACGAAGGTGGCTCGATATCCCAGCGTCTCGGCCGAGAAGGCCCCGGCGATGGGGCCGGCGATCTGCCCGGAGGTGAGCGCCGCCTGGAAGAGGCCGACGTCGCCGGTGATGTCCTCCCTCGCCGAACTGGCGGACACGATGATGAGAGCGATGGTTGAAAGGCCGCCGATGCAGCCGATCAAGAACCGAAGCAGGAGGAGAAGGGGGAGGCTGGTGGTGGCCCCCATCAGGGCCATGAATCCCGCCTGAAGCAGCATCCCCATCTCGTACAGGCGCTTCGGGCTGACTCGATCGGCCATCCCACCCCAAATTGGCGCGAAGATGGTCGAGGCAAGCCCTGTGACCCCCAAGATCCAACCGGTCCACAGGAGCGTTGCCTCGCGGTCATAGGGGCTGATCTGCTGGAGGTAAAACGGGAGGAACACGTAGACATAGGTCCAGGAGAACGCCGTCACGAACTGGCTCAGGACGACGACGCTGGTGTCGCGGGATACTGGGTCTGCCTTGCTCATTCGCGAGGACACAAAAAGGCGGGCCAGATGTTCGCCGGCCCGCCTGGAACTAATTCAATCGCATTGATTGCGGTGTCATTGCAAGGAGCGAGACCCCTCGACAGCGCTCGGGGCAGGCTCCGCAATCTCGCAATAGTGCAGGTGAGAACGGCGAGATTGCCACGCTCCCGTTGGTCGCTCGCAATGACAATGTAACAACATTTAGTGCGTTTGCAATAGATGCTCCGCTACCGGCCCTTTGCGGCCACGGATGCCCGGGCGAGCGCCCGCTCCAAGGCGGCCTGGGCGCGGGCAAAATCGATCGTTGCATCCCCCCAGCGCCGCAGACGCTCCTCAGCCCGCGCCCTGGCCTCTTCCGCCCGAGCCTTATCGATCTCCTCCGCGCGCTCGGCGGTCTCGACGAGGATGATCGCCTTCTCGGGACGAACTTCGGCGTAGCCCCAACTGACAGCGAGAAACCGCTCTTCCCCCCTTCTCTTGAAGGAAAGCTCCCCGATCTTCAGAGTGGTCATGAACGGGGTGTGGCCCGGCCAGACGCCGAAGTATCCCTCCGTTCCCGGTGCGACCAGCTCCTCAACGTCCTCGCTGATAATCAGGCGCTGAGGAGTCACCACCTCGAGCTGGAAGGTCTCCCGTTCCCTTTCTGCCATTGTGTTCTCTCGCGAAACGAGGATCGCGTTTACTTGCGCCCGCTGAGCCTCTCCGCTTTCTCTCGGGCTTCTTCGATGGTCCCGACCATATAGAATGCCTGTTCGGGCAGGTCGTCCGCCTTCCCGTCAATCAGCTCCTTGAATCCCTTGATGGACTCTTTCAGCTTGACGTAGCGGCCGGGTTGGCCCGTGAACTGCTCCGCCACAAAGAAGGGCTGGGAGAGGAATCGCTGGATCTTCCTTGCGCGCGCCACCACCAGCTTGTCCTCCTCAGACAGCTCGTCCATCCCCAGGATCGCGATGATGTCCTGAAGGTCTTTGTAGCGCTGAAGGATTTTCTGCACCGACCGGGCAACGGAGTAGTGCTCCTCGCCGACGATCCTGGGATCGAGGATGCGCGAGGTAGAAGCCAGCGGATCGACCGCAGGATAAATCCCCAGCTCGGTGAGCTGCCGGGAGAGGACTGTGGTCGCGTCCAGGTGGGCAAAGGTCGTGGCCGGCGCAGGGTCGGTAATGTCATCGGCGGGCACATAGATCGCCTGGACCGAAGTGATCGACCCGGTCTTGGTGGAGGTGATCCGCTCTTGCAGCTCCCCCATCTCTGTGCCGAGCGTCGGCTGGTACCCGACGGCCGATGGCATCCGGCCCAGCAGCGCCGAGACCTCGGACCCGGCCTGCGTGAAGCGGAAGATGTTGTCGATGAAGAGGAGCACGTCCTGCTTCTCCTCATCCCGGAAGTACTCGGCGACGGTCAGGCCGGTGAGCCCCACGCGCAACCGCGAGCCGGGCGGCTCGGTCATCTGGCCATAGATCAGGGCGGTCTTCTCGATAACCCCCGACTCCTTCATCTCCAGCCAGAGGTCGTTCCCCTCGCGGGTCCGCTCCCCCACGCCCGCGAAGACGGAGATGCCGCCATGCTCCATGGCGATGTTGCGGATCAGCTCCATGATGACGACGGTCTTGCCGACCCCGGCACCGCCGAAGAGGCCGGTCTTACCGCCCTTGGTGTACGGCTCCAGGAGATCGACGACCTTGATCCCGGTCTCCAGGATCTCGACCTTGGTCGCCTGTTCGTCGAAGGACGGGGCGGGGCGATGAATCGGGTAGTGATGTTTCGCCTCCACCGGTCCCATCTTGTCCACCGGCTCCCCGATCACGTTGATAATCCGACCGAGGGTGGCCCGACCGACCGGGATGGTGATCGGCGCGCCGGTGTCAAGGACCTCCATCCCCCGGACGAGCCCGTCGGTCGAGGAGAGGGCGATGGCCCGGACACGGCTCTCTCCCAGGTGCTGGGCCACCTCCAGGACCAGCCGTTCGCTGTAGGAGAAGATGTCCTTGACCTGCTTCGCCTTGACATCAAGCGCGTTATAGATCCCCGGCAGCTTCCCCGGCTCGAACTCGACATCGACGACCGGCCCGATGACCTGCACGATCTTCCCGACATTATTCATAATTCCGCTCCTAGCCTTATCCGTGAACTGTGAACTCCGAACTCTCTAGCCGACGGCCTGCCGCAGTGCTTCGGCGCCGCCCACCACTTCGAGCAGCTCCTTGGTGATTCGTTCCTGGCGGGCCTTGTTGAACTGCAGCGTGAGCAGGTCGATCATCTCCGAGGCGTTCTTGGTCGCGGCATCCATGGCCGTCATCCGGGCGCCGTATTCACCAGCCAGCGACTCCATCAGTGCTCGGTAGACCTGGACCTCGATGTGCTTGGGCAGCAGGTTTCCCAGGATTGCTCCCGGCGAGGGCTCGTAGATAAAATCGAGGGGGGCAAGCTCCTCTGGGGGTTGCATCGCCTCGATGGGAAGTAGCTGTTCCACCACGACCCGTTGGCTCGTGACGGACTTGAACTCGTTGTAGACCAACTGGATCTCATCCGCCTCCTCTCCTACGTACGCCTTCACCAGCTCCTGGCCCAGGGCGGCCGCGTGGGCATAGGCCAACCGGTCAAAGAAACCGATCTTTTCCGATCGGATGGCGTAAGGTCGCCGCCGGTAGAAATCGCGGGTCTTGCGCCCCACTACGACCAGGGTCATCGCAACCTCGCCGTCCGTTGCCCGCAGCAGCTCTAGTGACCGGCGCATGATGTTGCTGTTAAAGGCGCCGCACAGCCCCTTGTCGGAGGCAATGACCACGAGGATCTTCCTGCCCGGCTCGCGGCGCTGAAGCAGCGGGTGGAGCTGCGGATCGCCCCTCAGGGCCAGGCTGGCCAGCACCTCTTGCATCTTGAAGGCATACGGGCGCGCCTCCAGAATCCGCTCCTGGGCTCGGCGCAGCTTTGCCGCCGCCACCAGCTTCATCGCCTTGGTGATCTGCTGCGTGCTCTTGACCGACGCGATGCGCCGCTTGATATCTCGTAACGTCGCCATCAGCTTCGCAGTCCCAAGTTCTGGGTTCCGGGTTCCAAGTTGAGTACCGATCTCCGCAAGTTCTCAGCATGGAACCTGGCACCTGGAACCTGGAACATCTGTTATGCGGCCTTCCTGGCTGCCAGGAACTCTGCCTTGCACTCCTGAACCGCCTTGTCCATCTGGGCACGGAGGGCATCGCTGAGCTCACGCTTTTCCCGGATCTCATGAAAGATGCTCGCATACCGGCCCTCGACGAACTTATACAGCGCCTCCTCGAAGGCCGCCACCGCCTCTACGGGAAGCTCGTCCAGGTGGCCCGCCGTCCCGGCATAGATGATAAGGACCTGTCGTTCGACGTCAAGCGGCCTGTACTGCTCCTGCTTCAACACCTCGACCATCCGCCCGCCCCGGTTCAATTGGGCCTGGGTTGCCTTGTCGAGCTCGCTCCCAAATTGCGCAAACGCAGCCATCTCTCGATACTGGGCGAGGTCCAACCGGAGCTTGCCTGCAACCTGCCGCATCGCCTTGATCTGGGCCGACCCGCCCACCCGGGAGACAGATAACCCGACATTGATGGCGGGCCGAATGCCGGCGAAGAACAGGTCGTTCTCCAAGTAGATCTGCCCGTCAGTGATGGAGATGACGTTGGTCGGGATGTAGGCCGAGACGTCGCCGAGCTGGGTCTCGATGATCGGCAGCGCGGTCAGCGAGCCGCCCCCCAGCTCGTCGTTCAGCTTGGCCGCCCGCTCCAGCAGGCGTGAGTGCAGGTAGAAGACGTCGCCCGGGTAGGCCTCCCTGCCCGGCGGCCTGCGCAGCAGCAGCGACAGTTGACGATAGGCCTGGGCGTGCTTGGACAGGTCGTCGTAGATGCAGAGGGCGTGACGTCCAGAGTCGCGGAAAAACTCGCCCATGGCGCAGCCGCCATAGGGGGCGATGTACTGCAATGGGGCCGCCTCCGAAGCTGTTGCCGCGACCACAGTGGTGTAGGCCATGGCGCCACTGTCCTCCATCGTCTTCACGACCTGAGCGACCGTGGAACGCTTCTGCCCGATAGCGACGTAGATGCAGAAGACCTCTTTGCCTTTTTGATTGATGATGGCATCCACCGCAATCGCGGTCTTGCCGGTCTGGCGATCGCCAATGATCAGTTCGCGTTGGCCGCGGCCGATCGGGATCATGGCGTCGATCGCCTTGATGCCCGTCTGCAGCGCCTCCTTGACCGGCCGCCGGTCCACAACGCCGGGGGCGAATCGCTCGATGGGTCGATACTCCTTTGTGTCG
>JBGPUH010000145.1:0-6359 GCA_041491025.1 Methylomirabilis sp. (SeqCode) | reverse complement strand
GGTTGCGGCCGACGCCGGCAGATGCTGGTGAGGCTGACCAGGCCGCCGTTCTTGCGAGCGGCACTGCTGGGCGTCATCCTCGGTCTCGTCCTTAGCGGTATCCCCGGCTCCTCAGCATCCGCCAATGAGGCGGGACGTCCTTCCGTCGTCCTCCCGAGCATTGACGATCCGCAGACGCGCGAAATCCTTGCGAGCCCCACCCTTCGCCAACACATTACGAGGATCCGCTTTCCGGGGGACCGCCGCACCTATGAGTTCCTTGTGAGTCACCCGCCGCTGGCGACCCAACTCGCCAGGCGTCTCCATCCTCCACTGGAGCGGTATACCGTCACGGAGGTCGTGGAGGGGTTCTACACCGTCGAAGACCGCGGCGCCCTCAGGGGCGAGGTGAGGCTGATCCAGACGACCAACGGTCAGCGCGTCTACCGGGTCGAGGGGGAGTTCCGATCCCTCGCGAACTTCGTCCGCTTCACCGGGCGGATGGTCCTTGTGCTGGACTACCGGGAGCTGCGGGAAGGAGGCCGGATCTACACAGAGAGCGACCCGGACTTCTACTTGCGGATCGATCATCTCTTCTACGGCTTCATGGCGAAGCTGCTGACGCCCCTTGTTCGCTTCCTCATCGAGCGCCGAGTGAACATGATCATCGAGGCATCCACCAAGCTCTTTGAGCAGGTCGTCAAGGATCCCGAGAGGCTCTATCAGGAGATGGCCACGTGGAAGGAGGTGCGGCCCGAGGACCTGGAGGCGTACCGGCAGGCGTTTATCTCCAAGGACCCGGCGAGTAGGCGATGACGCCGCACGACGCGATCGGCCAACTCTTTATCCTCGGCTTCGAGGGAAGCAGATCATCCGAGCCCCTGAAGGCCTTTGTCCGCGAGTGCAATCCAGGCGGCCTCATGCTGTTCTCGCGGAACGTGGGCAGTCCGGAAGAAGTGGCCGAACTGACCGCGGCGCTGCAAGCCGCAGCGCCCACCCCGCTCTTCATCGCGATTGACCAGGAGGGAGGCAGGGTGGCTCGCCTCGGTCCCCCGTTCACCCAATGGCCGTCCCCCTCAGTGGTCGGGGCTGTCGGCTCGATCAAGCTGACCTACGCCTTAGGCGAGGCAATCGCCAGGGAACTCCTGGCCGTCGGGATCAACATGAACATGGCGCCGGTCCTCGATGTTCAGACCAACCCGGCGAACCCGGTGATCGGGGACCGCAGCTTTGGCGCCGACCCGCAGATGGTTGCCCAGCTCGGGACGGCCTTCTTTTGGGGACATCGCGACGTCGGAGTGCTGGCAGTGGGCAAGCACTTCCCGGGCCATGGGGACACCGCTGTGGACTCCCACCTGGCGCTCCCGGTCGTGCCGCACGAGCTGGCCAGGCTCTTAGAGGTCGAACTTGCCCCATTCATCGAGGTGATCGGCGAGGGAATAGGTGCGCTGATGACGGCTCACCTGTTGCTTCCTGCCCTGGACCCGGAACGGCCCGCCACCTTGTCGGCGCCAATTTTGACCGATCTACTGCGGGGCCGGATGAGGTTCTCGGGCTTGGTGATGAGCGACGACCTCCTGATGCGGGGCATCGCCGATAGCACCCCTCCTGGCGAGGCGGCCGTCCGATTCCTCGAAGCCGGTGGCGATCTCATCCTGATCTGTCAAGACGAGACGGCGCAGCGGGAGGCGCTCGCTGCCGTGGCTGAGGCGGTGGAGAGGGGGCGGCTCTCCGAGGCGCGTGTAGAGGAATCGCGTGATCGGATCGCCAGGGCAAAGGCCCAGTACGTGCGCCAAGCTAGCTCTGTCTCCTCCGATGCGCTTCGCCAGGTCGTGGGCTGTGACGCCCACCGGCGTCTGGCCGAGTTTTTGCGGAGCAGAGCGTCGTAGGGAGACGATCGGCCCGAGCGTGCATCCGTCAAGAAATCGTTTACATCTGGACCCCCCTTCGGCATAATGCCTGTGGGAGAGTCACCGCGTAAAGACTCGTCCGAGAAGGCACTCTGATCAGTGGATCCCCTTGTTGCTGGAAAAGGGGGAACGTGGCGAAGGGCCGAGATTCGTCATTTATCAATCCTCGTCGCTTCGAAACGGCTGTCGCGTGATGCGTCTGATTCGCGCGGCTGCACCTGTCGTCATGCTGGCGCTCACCGCATGCAGTGTAGGCGCCGGCCTCCAAGTCGTTTCTGCCCCTGATGACAAGATCCGCGTGGAGCGGATCGCCCACACGCTCCTGAAGACCCTTCCGTTCAAGTATCTCGGGAGGTCGTTCGCGTTCCACATTGTGGGCGATGACCGGGCCTCCGGATGGAATATCGCCCCAGGAATCATTTACATCAGCCAGCCCGCAGCCCGTCATGCGTCCGACGATGAGCTGGCCCAGCTCATCGTCCACTCCATTGGTCACGACCTTCTGGCCCATCCCGTGCGCAAGACGGATGTCTCGGATAGTCGCCAGGCGGCGGAGCTCACCGCCATCGCGGTCGTGCCGGGGGGGATCCTGTTTGGAGGCATCTTCGAAGGGGCGACGGCCAGCAGTGACTATACGCTCGCCCAGGAGATCGAAGCGGAGCGAATCGGGTTGCGGATCTGGCTTCGCAGTGGCCGGGACTGTGCGACGTGGATAGCGCTACGCCAGGGGCAGAAGGAAGGGGGAGGCAGTTGGCACGAGGCGATCAAAGATGTGGCCCCGCCCCTCGACGACCTGGCCGCGGTTGCGAACAGGGAGTGCGCCGGACGTCAGTAAAGAACAGTGCGAGGTGTGGGATGCGAGGCATTCAGGCCCGATGGTCGAGTCGGTGCAGAGTTCGATGACTTATCGGCACCAAGGCATTAGAAAATGGGTTTTGAGGTTGGTCCTCGGCCTGGCAGCATTCATGGAGGTTGGGGCTCACCTCCCGGCGGCGTGGGCGCAGGAGGAGTTGTTCGTCGCGGAAGTCACCAGTTTAGTGACAGTATTCCCCCTGCCGGCCAGCGCCATCACCGCACCACTTCGGACCCTCAAGCAGGCGGATGAAGGGTTGGGCTGGCCACTGAGCCTGGTTGTCGATGCAGTCCATGACGAGCTGGTGGTGGCGAACGGCACCTCCATCAGGGTCTATCCACGCACGGCCACCGGCAATGTCGGTGCGCTCCGGACCATCGCCGGGCCCGCCACGGGGATAACGATCCCGACGGATGTGGCCCTGGACCTGGCACACGACGAGCTGGTGGTGCTGAATGAGGGGGGCTCCGGCTCCGTCACGGTCTACTCCAGGACGGCCACTGGCAACGCCGCCCCGCTCCGGACCATCGCCGGGCCGGGTACGGGGTTGAAATACCCGGCGGGCGTGGCCCTGGACCTGGCACACGACGAGCTGGTGGTGCTCAACAACTCCCTCAACGGCTCCGGCTTCGTCACGGTCTACCCCAGGACGGCCACCGGCGAGGCCGCCCCGCTCCGGACCATCGCCGGGCCCGCCACGGGGTTGGGCGGTCCCTTTCGCGTAGCTGTGGATCCGGTGCATGACGAGCTGGTGGTGCTGACTCTTTACGAGGGTGACGTGTTTGGTCCCCCCTCGATTTCAGTCTTCGCCGGGACGGCCACTGGCAACGCCGCCCCGCTCCGCACCATCGCCGGGCCGGGAACGGGGTTGAATAACCCGACAGGCGTGGCCCTGGACCTGGAACACGACGAACTGATAGTGGCGAACGGCGGCGGGCCTGACTCGATCACCGTCTACCCTCGCACGGCCACCGGCAATATCGCGCCCCTTCGGACCATTGCCGGGCTGGAGAATAACCCGAAGGGCGTGGCCCTGGACCTGGCACACGACGAGCTGTTTGTGGCAAACGGTCGCCGCATCACGGTGTACGCCCGCACGGCCTCCGGCATCCCCGCGCCCCTCCGAGCCTTCACCGAGGCGAGCGCGGGATTAAATGTCCCCATAGCCTTGACTGTGGACCTGGTTCATGATGAGCTCGTGGTGCTGAACGGTGGTTACCCCCCCGACGACCCCCCCTCCATCACGGTCTTCGCCCGGACGGCCTCTGGCAACGCCGCCCCGCTCCGCACGATCTCGGGGCCGGACACGGGCTTGAATGCCTCCAGCAGTGTCGCGGTAGACCCGGTGCACGACGAACTGATAGTGGCGAACCGTGGCGCGAGCTTGCGTGGGCCTAGCTCCATCACTGTCTACCCTCGCACGGCCACCGGCAACGCCGCCCCGCTCCGGACCATCGCCGGGCCCGCCACGGGGTTGAGCTTTCCCTTGAGCCTAGCCTTGGATCTGGCACATGACGAGCTGGTGGTGGGGGAGGGTGGCACGTTCGACGCGGGCGGTCTTCTGAATTCCCCATCAATTAGAGTGTTCCCGCGCACTGCCGATGGCAACGCCGCCCCGCTCCGCACCATCGCCGGGCCCGCCACGGGGTTGGGTGCTCCTGCGGGCCTCGCCCTCGACCTCGCGCATGATGAGCTGGTGGTGGGGAGCGGCTCCGTCAGGACCTATCCGCGCACGGCCGATGGCGACATCGCACCGCTCCGAATCCTCAGCGGTTCGACTCCATTTGAAGATCATTGGGGCGTGGCTCTCGATCTCGCGCATGACGAGCTGGTGGTGGTGGAACGACGGAGCGGCCCGGGCTTCCCGGGTCCCATCTACGTTCAGATTTTTCCCAGGATAGCGGATGGCAGCACCGCGCCGCTCCGCACTCTCGAGGGGGTGGGGGCTGCAGCGGCGGTGGCTGTCACCACGAGCGATCCGGAGGTCGCTTTCGTGGCTCGCCTCTACCAGCAGGTGCTCGGCCGCAACCCCGAGCCGGGCGAGGTAGGAGGCTGGCTCCAGCAGCTCCTGCACGACGGCTCCGTCGTCCCCACCGTCCTCGCCTTCTTCCACTCGCCCGAGGTTCTCGACCGGAATACCTCCGATGAGCAGTTCCTGGCCATTTTGTACCAGGCGCTCCTGAACCGCGCTCCCGACCCGGATGGCTTCAATGCCTTCCTGAGTGCGCTGCAGGCGGGCCAGCTCACTCGCGACAACCTCCTCGACATCTTCCTGGACTCAGTCGAGTTCGCCCGCCGGCCAAGCGTCCTGCCACCCCTCTCCAAGCTGCAGAGCTTCGTGACGACCTTGTACGTGCGGACCCTGGGCCGGGGCCCGGACGCGGCGGGGCTGCAGGGCTTCGTCAGAGCACTCCAGCAATCCTGTAACACCTCGACCGCTCTCTCCACGGTCCGGGTCTTCCTCGCCTCCCCGGAGTTCCAGTCCCGTCAGACCACCAACACCCAGTTTGTTACGCTGCTGTATCGTATGTTCCTCGATCGGGTGCCCGATGGGCCGGGTCATGCCGCCTGGGTGGCGCTCCTCGATCAGGGGACGGCGACGCGGGACCAGCTCGTGGCGCAGTTCGCCGCCTCGCCCGAGTTCCAAGCCATCCTCCAGCAGTTGTGCTCGTAGGAGATATTCACGCGGGATGCTGCGGTTGGTTTTCTCTTTGACTGAAGATTTGGGTTTGGCCGAGCGAGGGGTGTTCAGGGACGACGGCGTTGCTCCGCGTGCTGCACGAGGGTTCGAAAGAGGGCGAGCTGCTCTGGGTGGCGCGTGGCCATTCGCTCGGGGTGCCACTGCACCGCGAGGAGGAAACGCCCCGGACCCTCAACCCCCTCGATGACCCCGTCTGGGGCAACGGCGCTTACCCGAAGGTTGGGCGCCAAGTCGTGGATGATCTGGTGGTGGGTGCTGGTCACGTGCAACTCTCGGGCGCCGATGATCTCCACGAGGCGAGAACTTTCCGCGATGGCGACCAGATGGACAGTCTCGCCTCGCCGCTCTCGTGGACTCATGTGGGCCGGGTCGGTTCCCTGACGATAGGAAAGATCCTGATAGAGGCTGCCGCCAAGAGCAACATTCAGGACTTGGAGCCCGCGGCATATCCCTAAGAACGGCAAGTTACGATTGCGGGCGATGTGAATTAACTCCATCTCAAAGCGATCTCGCTCTTCGTCGATCTCGCCGCACCGCTCCAGCACGATCTGCCCGTAGAATGACGGGTGGATGTCGGCCCCTCCTGTCATGATGAGCCCGTCGATTGCGTCCAGATACTCCTCGACCAGGGCAGGTTCCGCAGGGGCGATTGGCAGGATCAGCGGCAAGCCACCGGCCTCCCAAACGGCGCTGGTATAGCCGTCCAGGACCGCCTCCCAGCGTTCTTCGTTATCCTGATGATGCCAGCTCGTGATCCCGATCCTCGGCCGCATCCGCTATTTCCTCCGCACGGCACGGCCAGGTCTGGCACCGGTGTGCGCGCCACCCTGAACTACCTGAACCCCATTGACGAAGACATGATGGATGCCGAAGGGATACTGGATCGGCGCCTCGTAGGTCGCCGTATCGGATACGG
>JBGPUH010000144.1:0-6368 GCA_041491025.1 Methylomirabilis sp. (SeqCode) | reverse complement strand
TCACTGAGCGGCCGGGCCGGGTCCTCTGCCCCGGTTTTCGCCTCTCCGTGCCGCACCAAGTAACACTGTAACACTCTTCCTTCGGTCATCGCTACCGCCGGCGGTGATACTTCCCGATCAGCTCCGCTTGCGCGAGGATGTAGCTCTGCATCGCCTTCTCCAGGTCCTTCTTCGTCGTGCTCGCGGGCAGGTTCAGCGTCGTATCGAGGGCGTAGAGCTTGAAGAAATACCGGTGGGTCCCAGACGGGGGACAGGGACCACCATATCCGATCCGCCGGAAGTCCGTGGTCCCCTGCTTGGCTTCGTTCGGCAGCGATGCCTTCTTGGGGAGGTTCTCCTCGAGGGCGCGAGTGCTCGCGGGAATATTCCACATCACCCAGTGGACCCACGTGCCGACCGGGGCATCGGGATCGTCGGAAATGAGGGCAAGACTCTTCGTCCCGGCCGGAGGGTCCGACCAGTTGAGCGGCGGGGAGATGTCCTCTCCATCGCACGTGTACGTTGCCGGGATCATGGCCCCCGGCTGAAACGCTGAACTCTTGAGCTCCATGCTCGCACCTCCTGCGCCAATGAGTAGCGGGGCAACAGCAACGCCAACGAACAATGCTGTACATCTGGTGAATGTGGCCACTCCTTTCCCCTCTTGTGTCGTCGCCAGCGCTTCGTCATGTGTCATTGCGAGCACATTCACCTCGTTCAGTGTAAACTCCGCGAAGCAATCTCCCAGTGATCCGCTGATGCCGGCCGCCGCATTCCCTGAAAACGCGCTCGTTCGCAAACGCTACGAAGGCCGCTCCCATCGTCCACGGGACTGTTCCACAGGATAGTTCCGGCGGTTCTGGATAACTTTCTCCTTGATTGCGTCGATGAGATCAAGTCCAATCCGGTCGCAGAACAGCAAGAGCGCAACCCCCACGTCGGCCGCCTCCGCAGAGATGCGCTTCCGATGTCCCTCCTTCCTTGAGTAACTATCCGCGTCAGTATTGCTCACCCATCGGTACTCCGCGAGCAACTCTCCGGCTTCCGACGCGACCGCCATCGCGAGATTCTTGGGATCGTGAAACTGCTCCCACTCCCGCTCGGCCACGAACGCTCTCAGCTCTCTTACAACCCCTTCAAGCCGATCCATGCCTCTCCTTTGCTGGCACACAGGCGCCCGTTCCACATGCTACATGGTGCCTGAGGGTTTCGCGATTCGAACTCGCGCAAAAGTTGGGGCCTGTGCTGGCCAGACGCGGGCACCGTGGGGAGTTCGGGGGCAAGCTGCTATCAGGACGTCGCGGTCGGCGTTGGCTTTTCTGGGACGCTCACCTCGACGCGGAGTGTGAACTTCCGTGTATCGCCCGGCCGCAGTGCCCCCACGCCCACCACGCGCCGAGCCAGCATCGCTCCCTCATGATCGTGGACCTCAACGAGTATGGAATATTCCCAAGCAGCCTCTGTGCCGGGGTGCCGGATTGTGCCGTCCACGCTGAGGGGACAGATCGTCGGCAGGGCAGGTCGCGGAGTGGTCACGGCGTCGAACCGGAGGTGCCGCTGACACGACGGGCAGGTCAAGGCGCTGCGGAGGATGCGCTCGCCGCAATGTGGGCAATTCCACGACTCGCCGGTCACCCCATGGGCGCTCACCGGATCGGCGTGGGCTCGTTTTCGATCGAAGGCGACTCCTCGATCTCGCCCTCCTTCCAGCCGAATTCAACCTTGCCCCGCATCTTCGACCCTGCCGCCACGGTCAGGCTGCCGGCCTTCAGATCGCCGATGAGGGTACCCGACTCCTTGAATTCGACGCGGGACTTGGCGACGAGATGTCCCCGCACCTCGCCTCCGACGAGGACGGTATCTGCGTTTACCTCTCCGTCAACCGAGGCCCCCGGCTCGATCGTGAGCTCGCCGTTGACATTGACATTGCCCTTGAACCGGCCAGCCACCCGAATGTTGCCGTTTCCCTCGATCTTGCCCTCGATCGTCAGGCCTGCCGCCACGATCGACTCAGAGAGCTTGGACTCCATCATCGCCATCGGCTGTTCCTCCATGCGTCGCGCCGGTCCGGGCGGAGATGCCATCACACGCTCCGGCGGCGACCCCGCTCTCGGCTCTGGTTTCTCAACGGGTTCGTCCTTCCGGGACTGCTGCGCAAACAGTGCCATTTCTCATGCCTCCTTGGATCTCTGGCCAGATTCAGGACCTCGGTCACCCGCTATGCTGGTATAATGAGTAGCTCGCGGCTATGAAGTCAAGGCTGAACTGCTGTGAGGACTTCTGCGATCGCACCCATGAGCGAAGCGGGCCCCAACCTTTCACTATCCCAATCCCACGCGAGGTCCACGCGAATCGCGCTGAGCGCCCTGTTTGGCGGCGCGGTCGGAATCGGGTTTGCCCCGATCTTTGTGCGACTGAGCGAACTCGGGCCGAGTGCCACGGCGTTCTGGCGCCTTGCCCTGTCGTTGCCGCCGCTATGGGTTTGGCTGGCCATTGAAGGGCAGGCAACGGTCGCTCCGCGGCGGCCCTCCTGCGTGACCGACTACCGTCGTCTGGCCGTGGCCGGCCTCTTTTTTGCCGCCGACCTCGCGGTGTGGCACTGGTCGATCACACTCACCTCCGTTGCGAACGCCACGTTACTGGCCAATGCGACCCCGATATTCGTCACGCTTGCCGCCTGGTTGTGGTTCGGGCAGCGCTTCACCCCGACGTTCATCTTTGGGATGGCGGCGGCCATGGCGGGCGCGACTATTCTGGCGGGCGCGAGCCTCCGCCTGAGTCTCCAGCACCTGCTCGGCGATGCGCTGGGCCTTGCCACGGCCGTCTTCTATGCAGGGTACATACTCGCCGTCAAAGAATTGCGGGACGATTTCTCCGCTGCAACGATCATGACCTGGAGCGGGGTCGTCAGTGCCGTCGCGCTGCTGCCGATCACCCTTTCGTCCGGTGAGGGGCTAGTCGCCTTCACGACCAGGGGCTGGATGGTGCTGGTGGGCCTTGCGCTGGTGTCCCACATCGGCGGTCAGGGCCTTATCACCTATGCGCTGGCTCACCTGCCTGCTGCGTTTTCGTCGGTTGGCCTGCTGCTGCAGCCTGGCGTTGCCGCGATGCTCGCCTGGATCATCCTCGAAGAACCTATCGGCCCCTGGCAGGCTCTGGGCGGCGCGATTGTGCTCGGAGGAGTCGTCGTGGCACGGCAAGGAAGCCGCTTAGCGCGAAGAGGCTGAGGCCGCTATCTGGCGGTTGCGCGCCTTCAGAGGTAGGAGAGGGTATGATAAGGCGGCTTTGGCTGGACTGCTGAGGCAAGATGCAGGAGGATGTCGGCACGCGCACCGTCGTGTCGCGCTTCACCAAGCGCTCCAGCATCAAAGGAACCGCTGCCCGATTCCTCTACGAAACGGATCGTCCCCCAAGATCAGCGTGAGAGCGGCTGCCTGTCAGATCGCCTTGAGAATATGAGCGAACTCGTCACGGGTATAGGCGCGCATGGTATCGGTTCGGACGTTGCCGAGCTGGCAATTCGCTAGCGTCAGCGCACTCATTGCCGCATCGTTTGGCGCATCGAAGCTGACGACGATGTCGTACGTGCCCATCGTCCAGTGGATTTCCCGAACCTTGACCTTGTGTTTTGCCGCGAGCCTCTTGAACCGATCGGCCCGTTTGAGCGAGTTCTTGATGTCCCGAATTCCCTGCTCCGTGAACGAGACGAGCGCGACGTAACGTGGCATCTGACTCCTCCTTTTGGCGAGGTCCCGATTGTGCCCGCTGCGCAGGCCACAACATTCCAACGAGACCGTGAGTAAGTGGGGCGGAAGCAGTTTCGCGTCGTCAGCATATCCGAAGAGATCGAGACGGTCAAGCGAATGGGGTAGTGATGGAGGCGATTGGTGAAGAGCGCTGGGCGGTATGACGTCGCCGTCATCGGCGGCGGAATCGTCGGCATGGCGACGGCCATGGCGCTGACGTCGCGATGGCGCCTCTCGCTGATTGTTCTTGAAGCAGCGGATCGCCTGGCGGCCCATCAGAGTGGACACAATAGCGGGGTAATCCACTCCGGGCTCTACTACCGGCCGGACTCCTTGAAGGCGCGGACCTGCGTCGAGGGCCGGGAGGCGATGCTCCGCTTCTGCCAAGAGCACGGGATCGCCCACGAACGGTGCGGGAAGTTGGTCGTCGCGACGAGTGAGGCCGAATTGCCCACCCTGGAAGAGCTCGAGCGGAGGGGCAAAGCAAACGGACTTCAAGGACTCCAGCGGCTGGGGCCAGACGAGATGCGGAAGCATGAGCCGCATGTGGCGGGGATCGCCGGGCTGTTCGTTCCCGAGACCGGCATCGTGGACTACACCCAGGTGACCCATGCCATCGCCGAGCGTGTGCGAAAAGCAGGTGCGATGATCCTGACGGGCGCCCGGGTCCACAGCGTCCACCGCAAGGCCGACGAGCTCTTGCTCGAAACCGCGAGTGGGGAGGTCTCGTGCCGCTCCCTCATCAATTGCGGCGGCCTCCAGTCGGACCGGATCGCGCGGATGTGCGGTCTTGAGCCACAAATCCAAATCATCCCTTTTCGTGGCGAGTACTACGAGCTGGTCCCCGAGCGTCGCTTCCTGGTAAGGAACCTCGTCTACCCGGTCCCCGACCCCGAGTCCCCCTTCCTTGGCGTCCACTTCACGCGGATGATTCACGGGGGCGTGGAGGCCGGACCGAACGCCGTCCTCGCCTTCAAGCGTGAGGGCTACAAACGCTGGGACTGCTCGATAGCGGACGTCCGAGAGATGGCGTCATACGGCGGGTTCTGGCGAATGGCCTGGAGGTACCGGAAGGCCGGAATTGGTGAGTTGTGCCGATCCTTCAGCAAGCGAGCCTTCGTGAAAGCCCTACAGAGGCTCATTCCCGAGCTTGGCCTGGAGCATATCCGTCGAACAGGCTCGGGGGTTCGAGCACAGGCGGTCGAGCCGACCGGCCAACTGGTTGACGACTTCCGCATCGTCGAGGCCGACCAAATGATCCATGTCCTGAACGCTCCGTCACCCGCAGCGACAGCTTCTCTCAGCATCGGTGGGGCCATCGCCAAGCTGGCCGCGGAGAGGTTTGACCTGCGCTGAGCGCCAGAGGGATAACTTATCGGTTAAACTCAGTGAACCTGAAGCCGCGGCCGAAGCGCGCCTCAGCCCGCTCTCGAACCGCCCGCAACACCTCTGGGGTGATCACGGCGATCCCCTGCTCAATCGCGTAGCGCTCTGCGCCTTTGATCACCATGCCGCGGGCAAAGGAAGGGAGTCGGCTTAACCGGTCTTTGGCCGCCTCGCTCCACTGCAACGTAAAGCGCGCCTCAAGTCCGAAGGTCTGCTCTTCTGGGAGCGTGATGACCTGCCCGCCGAACAGTCCCGGCTGATACCTGCACCCGGGGTCTTCCGCCAGGTAATCACCGTAGGTGGCATAGGCGCGGCAGCGGCAGCCCCCGCAGATCTTGGAGAACTCGCATGCCCCACACCGCCCTCCGAGGTGTGGGTCGCGCAGATCTTTGAGGATCGGGCCATCTTCCCAGATGGCTGAGAAAGACTGGCGGCGAAGGTTTCCGGCTGGGACCGGCAGATAGGGGCAGGGCGTGATGTCGCCTTCCGGCATGATCCGACAGTACTGCTTCCCGGCCGGACAGCTTCCGTGGGCATAGTTCTTCAGCAGCGGCGAAGTCGGGTCGAGGGTGTAGATGATCCGGCGGAAGTGCGGGGCGCACTTGGCCCGGATGATGAGATCACCCGATCGGCCCGCCGAGACTGACCAGGGATCTTCCCGCCGATCGAGGATCGAAGAGACTTGAGCGGCCTCCGCCCCATCGCCGTTGCCGACCCCCTGGACGCGGGCGAGGTAGGTGAGTAGCTGTTCGTACTGGTCCGCCGTGATGTCGGTCAGATCTCGGCCCCGGCCGGTCCGGACCAGGAAGAACAGGTTGAGGACGCGGGCGCCGAGCGACTTGGCCAGATCGATCATGGCCGGGATCCCCTGCACATTCCAGGAGGTCACGCTGGTGTGGATAGAGAAATCCAGCCCTTCGGTCCGTAACGCCTCTATTCCGCGGATAGCCCCCTGATAGGCGCCGGGCAGGTGGCGGAAGGCGTCGTGCTGTACCGGGTCGGTGGAGTCGAGGCTGATGCTGGCTCCTTGAATGCCATGCTGCCGCATCAGGCGGGCCTGCCTGTCCCGCAGGAGCACGCCATTCGTCCCAAGGACAACCGTGAACCCCTTTTCGGTGGCGTAGGCGGCGATGTCGAAGAGGTCTTTCCTGAGAAGCGGCTCGCCGCCGGTGAGGATCAAGAAGACGTTGGGGTTGACTTGGGCGATCTCATCGATGACACGCCGGCACTCCTCGGTCGACAGTTCCTGTGAGGCAT
>JBGPUH010000143.1:0-6409 GCA_041491025.1 Methylomirabilis sp. (SeqCode) | reverse complement strand
GGACGCCACCTCTATCTCTTCTTGGTGTTGTCGCTTGTTCTCTCTGGCATTGCCCCAATAGCATGGGCTGGGGACAAAGAGGACGTTGCCGCCGCTACCGCCAAGTGGGCGGATGTCTTCGTCCTCGACGATCCTGCCCCGATCCTGGCTCTTTATGACAACGAGGCCGTCCTGTGGGGAACTCTGTCTCCCACCAGGCGGGATGACCCGGCGGCGATTCGCGACTACTTTGAGCGGGCGTTCAAAGCCCTCCCCGGGCACACGGTAACTATCGGGGATCAGCTCATACGCGTCTACGGCGATACGGCCATCAATACCGGCTACTACATATTCTCGTTCGTGAAAGATGACGTGACCAAGGCCCTTCCTGCGCGCTATAGTTTCGTCTACGTGAAGCGCGACGGCGAGTGGAAGATTGTCGATCACCACTCGTCCGCAACGCCCGCTCCCCCCAAGTAGGGATCCCGCGCCGGACATAAACCCAAAGCTAACACGAGCAGAAGGCAGCAAACGGCAGGAGAATTGGCTCCTGCCGTTTTTCTTTCAGGGGAGAAACAGAGCATAATCCACCAGCGGAATCGCTTGCCCACCCCGAGCCCGCGTAGTAGAATGACGGACCATATCACAACGTTGTCAATAATAGAGGGGGATGACATGGCCCTGAAAGAATTCGCCGGAGTGTACTATGAGGAGGCGCTAGACGAGAAGACCCGCCAGTTGGTCGCCATGGCGGCGATGGCCGCGGCCGGCTGCACCTCGTGAGTGGGAGCGCGCTTCGCGGCCGCGAAGCAAGCTGGGGCCACTAAGGGGGAGATCATGGAGGCGCTCTACCTGGCCATGCGCGCTTCCGCCAGGGCCGCCTGGACCACCATCAAGAACGGGATCGAGGGGATTGACGCAGAGGTCAAGGCGATGAAAACGCAATACGAGGCCGAGACAGCCGCTGCCCACCGGTGAACCCAACCAGCGCAGCTCGTCAAGTCACCACGCTCTGCCGACGGATCATCGCGTGCCGACGATGCCCGCGCTTGGTCCGGCATCGCGAGCGGACAGCCCGCGAGAAGGTTCGGAGGTACCGTGACTGGGACTACTGGGGCCGACCGGTCCCGGGGTTCGGTGACCCGGCCGCGCGCCTGCTCGTCGTGGGTCTGGCACCCGCCGCCCACGGCGGCAACAGGACCGGCCGCATCTTCACGGGGGACCGAAGCGGGGACTTCCTGTACAGAGCCCTCTACCGGGCCGGCTTCGCCAATCAGCCCACTTCGACCAACCGCGACGATGGCCTCCGTCTCACCGACTGTTACATCACCGCTGCGGTCCGGTGTGCCCCACCCGACAACAAACCGACCCCGACCGAGCTTTCTCGCTGCCGCTCCTTCCTCCTGGAGGAACTGGCGCTACTCCGGCACGTCCGGGTGATGGTGGCGCTCGGGCAGATCGCCTTCCGCGCATGCCTGCAGGCTCTGGAAGGGCGCGGGGTCCAGCTTCCGATTCCGAGGCCCCGCTTCCAGCATGGGCACGTCGCGTTCCTTCAGAATGGTCTCGTGCTCATCGGGTCGTATCACCCGAGCCAGCAGAATACGCAGACCGGCAGGTTGACCGACACGATGTTTCAGCAGATCTTCCACATCGCGAGGCGTCATCTTGATGCGCATTCCCGCCGAGCGGCCACCGACTGAAGCGGCGGAAGTTACACCTGAAGGGGACGAGCACGCCTGCACCGACGGCGTGGGCCGGGCCATCCTCCTCGATTTCGACCACACCCTCTTCGATACCGACCGCTTCTTCTGGGTCGATCTGAAATCCGCCTTCGCCCGCTTCGGCGTTCCCGATGACGCTTGGGAAAAGAGTTACGAGGCGATCTGGCCATCTGGCTATTCTCTGGCGAAGCACCTTGCAGAGCTGAACCGGCTCGGCGCGATGTCGGAACCCGCAACGACAAGAACGATGCTTGCCGCCCTCGACACCGCATTCTCTGACCTCCGCCCATATCTGTTTCCTGATGTCCTGGAGTTTCTGAACACCGCGCGTCGCCAGGGGTTCGATCTCATCCTCCTCTCGTTCGGCGACCCTGCCTGGCAAAGTTACAAGGTCCGGGCCTCTGGGCTCGCCCCGTATTTCCAGAAGATCGTGTACACAGCTACACAGGAGGGCAAGGCAGAGTTGCTCGATGATCTCGGCCAGCGCTATAGAGAGCTTCATGCCATTGACAACAACCCGGCCGACCTGGATGCCATGAAGGCGCGTTGCCCTCGGCTGCGGACTCATCTGATCTGCCGCGTGGAGCCGTCCGCCACCCTGGAGGCGAACGGTGACTCCCGCGATCGCTTCCGCGAAGCCGCCAGGTATCTCTCCGTTCCCTCCCGCCTGCCTCATCACCGGTGCACCAGCCTCGCTGAGGTCCCCCTTTCATGTCCGGAGTGATCGTCGCCTCGGCTCCGACGCGCATCGACTTCGCGGGCGGGACGCTCGACATCCCTCCCCTGCATCTCTTTCATCAGCCAGCGATCACGGTCAACGTGGCGATCGACCTGGTCGCCGAGGTTCGTGTCCGGCGACGAGCGGGGCGAGCGATCCGGCTGTTCGCTGCCGATCAACACCGGCAACTGCTCTGGCCTTCGCGTGAGAAAATCTCCTGGTCGCGCGAGCCGTTCCTGGAGCTGGTAGCCCGGCTGATCCGATCCCTCGCGCCGGACGCCGGCCTGGATGTTCGAACCGAGTGTCACGCTCCGGCTGGCGCAGGAACCGGCGGGTCGTCGGCCCTGGCCGTCGCCACAGCCGCCGCCCTGGCCGCCGTCGCAGGGCGGCGCTTGACCCGAACGATGCTGATCGAGCAGGCCAGGAGCATCGAGACCCAAGCGATCCATGTGCCTACAGGCTATCAGGACTATTACGCCGCGACCTACGGCGGCGCCAGCGCCATCGAATACGGGCTGACCGGCATTCATCGAACCTCGATCGCCCGAAAGCCCTTTCTCAAGCAGCTCGAACGACACCTTCTGCTCCTCTACCTCGGAAAGCCGCGCTTCTCTGGAGCCAACAACTGGGACCTGTTCAAACGCCACATCGGAGGGGACCGAAAGACTCTTGCGCTCTTCGAGGCGTTGAAGGAGAACGCCATCTCGATGCGGGACGCCTTTCTTCGGCAAGACCTGGCCGGCATCGCCGGCCTCCTGAACCGGGACTGGGAGATTCGGCGGCGTGCCCTCCCGACCATGAGCACCCCCGCCATTGACAAATTGATCAACGCCCTTCGCCGTGCAGGCGCGCTCGGCGCAAGGGTCTGCGGTGCGGGCGGGGGTGGGTGCCTCGCCCTCGTGATCGAGTCCGAGGCACGGGCGCGGCTGACCGCGCTGGCCGCAGGGGCTGGCGCCAAGACCCTACCCTGTGCGGTCAATGTGCGAGGCCTTGTTGTCAGGCATGACGATGAGTAACGGACCGGATGCTCGACCTCGCCCTTGCGTCTGAGCGTTCGACGATTTATCCTAGGAGAGGAACATGGGGAAGCGCGATCGGGGTGCCACGCCAAAGCTTCGCCAGCCCGGACCGGCGAGGGACAGACGTGGAATCATCAAGCTGGTCCCGAAGCTTCGGAAGATCAAGCCTGACAAACCCCCAAGGGGAAGGTAGCTCCATCCTCTCGCTTCCCGGCCCATGCGGATCCGCGATGGATTACCAGTCTAGGCTTGACCGGTCGGGTGAAAACCGATAGGTTTGGGAGGCCCTCGAAGAGCCGTACAGAAATCGCTGCAAGCATGGTTCTTAGACTCTCAACCGGAGGGAATGGATCACAATAGTGGAGGTGCCCGTTTGACGTGCAAATTTCTCCGACGCCCTCTTGACGCGGCCAAGAATCCCTCCGAGCCGCCAACCTGCGCCTGCTTCGATTGCGGGGCCGTGGTTCCGACCGCTGAGGCGTGGCACAGCACTCAAAACCCCGAGATCGCGCTCTGTGAGACCTGCTTCCGCCAGCGCGAGGCGAAGGGTCGCGTCCGGCGGCGACCACCGGCATCGAGGTGACTCGCCCCCTCGCCGCTTCATTCTTGATCTTTTCTCTCGTGGTGGCCGGCTGTTCCGCTCTGATCGAATGGGGCGGGGGCGAGCCAGACCAGACCTTCCTTAAAACCCACATCGCCGCAATGGAGCGCAAACCGTTCGACGGCGTCGTGCTCCACCTCACCGTCCCCGGTGTTCCGCCACACCTGGCGAACTTTTCGTGGCACCTTGCCGACTATCGTTATCAGTGGGACGAGCTCCGGCCTGCCGTCGAGGAACTCGGGGCTGTGCCGTTCCACCGCTTTCAGCACAATCTCCTTCGGGTCAACCTCAATCCTACCGACCGGCCACTCGACCTGCTGGACGATGACACCTGGGATACCCTCCTGGCGAACCTGAAGCTGGCCGCAAGGGTCGCACGAGACAGCGGCCTGCGGGGGTTCATGGTGGACCCCGAAGCCTACGCTGCCCGCGATCCCCTGGATGATCGCCCCCGGTTTAATGTCTTTGATTACACGCAACGGACAGTCCGTGAGGCGTCCTTTGAGGTGTACCGATCAGCGGCCTTCCAGCGGGGCCAACAGGCTGCGGTCGTGCTGGCTGAAACGGCACCTAACCTGGTCCTTCTGTTCGCTTTCGCCTACAGCTTCCCCTGCGGCGCCTCCGAGCCGGAGGCAGAGAAAGTCTACGGATTGCTCCCCGCCTTCATCGACGGCATCCTGGTGGCGAAGCCAAAAGAGCTGATGGTAGTTGAGGGACACGAATCCTCCTATGCCCTCCGGTATTGTCGTCAGTTCCAACGGGCTTACCGGTGGCTTCGGAGCGAGTGCCGGAGCCTGTCGTCCGTCCCCCAGCGATACGACCACGATCTGCGGATTGGATTCGGCATCTGGATGGACTATCAATCGGCCGCGCCTTGCGCGCCATACCGCATGGAAGGCAAGCCTTGCCCGTGGGCTGATCCCAGCCTCTACCCAGAGAAGGCCCGTCACCGGGTGGACCCTCGCCTCTTCGGGGAGGCAGTCGCCTCGGCCCTCGACCTGAGCGACAGGTATGTCTGGATCTACTCGGAGGAGCCACGGTGGTGGACATCGGCTCAGCCCGAAGGGGAGAACCTGCCAGCCGAGTTCGTGCGCGCGATCGAACAGGCGAGAGAGGCCGCCCCGGCCCGGAAGGGGTCAATCTGCCCGAGGCCAACAGGAGACGATTAGCGGGCGCCGCCCCCTGCTGGCTCAGCGTCCGGCGCCAGGAGTTCAATCGTCCGTCGGACCATGGCGGGCGTGGCGCCACGAGGAGGCAGCAGGATTGGGAACGTCGCGCCGGCTGACCGAAAGCGATCAAGTTGGGCGCCGCAGGTGGCCCGGTCACCGCTAAGGGCAAGAGCCTCCAGCATGGTATCGCTGATCTGCCCGGCTGCCCCTGCGCGATTACCCCGCTTCCAGGCTGCCTGGATCGCCTCGGCCTCCTGCCCAAACCCCGACCGTTGCATAAGATTGAAATAGAAAGTTCCCATGCCGCCGATGTAGTAAGCCAGATGGCGTCTGGCCAGGTGCCGTCCCACCTCTGGATCATCGGATAGACATGCCAGGATGTAGGGAGCGACCTCGATCGCCGTCGGGTCTCGGCCGACAGCCTTCGCTCCTGCCGCAACCTCTTCGGCCATAGACGTCAGGCCCTCAGGAGAGCAGTAGATCGGAAGCCACCCATCGGCCACCTCTCCGGTCAATCGAAGGTTCTTGGGACCGATCGAAGCGAGATAGATCGGGATCGATGGGCGCGGCGGGTGAAAGCCTAACCGGAACCGCTGGACTCGAAAGATCTCCCCGTCGTGAGTGACCCGCTCGCCGGCGAGCGCCAGCCTGATAACGGCGATTACCTCGCGGGTCCGCTGGATCGGCCGCTCGAAGGCGACCCCGTGCCAGTCCTGGATTACAACGGGGCCGCTGATCCCGAGGCCAAGGATGAATCGGCCACCGGACAGCTCGTCGAGCGAGGCCGCAGTCATCGCCAGTAGGGCGGGGGTCCGACTCCAAATCGGGAGGATCCCGGTCCCGAGCTTGATCCGCCGCGTCTGCACGGCCAGCTCTGCCAGCGTCGTGACAGCGTCGTAGCCCCACGACTCGGGGACGAAGACCGCCTCGTAGCCGCGGCCCTCCGCCAGCTTCACCAGCTCGACCAACTCCGCCCGCGACAGGCCGTCCCCAAGTTGAAGCGTGAGACCAAGGCGTCTCATTCAGCGCCCTTTCTCCCACCCGTCCCGCACGGGGTCAAAAAAACTAGACGTTCCGTTCATTTTTTCCTTGCGTCACCCCCGAACCTTCGATACGGTATCCGTACACAAGAAAGGAGGTGATCCAGTGCGCTTACCCTTAGCCATCTGGACATGTGAGGTGATTGTAACGTAGGCGTGTCC
>JBGPUH010000142.1:0-6413 GCA_041491025.1 Methylomirabilis sp. (SeqCode) | reverse complement strand
CTTCCTCAGGGACGGTCTGCGCTTCGTGACCTGCCGCCTACAGGTCGCCAACCAGTTCAATGGGGAGGTTTTCATCTACCTTGAATTTCATTCAGCCCGAAGCGGAAGAAGGGTTTCCTCATGTGCCAGTTCAGCCGCATAGGCAATGGCCGCATCAATGTGCTCCGGCTTCAGTGATGGATAGCTCCGAAGGATCTCCTCTCGACTCGCTCCTTCCGCGAGGCTGTCGAGGATGTTCGTGACGAAAACGCGGGTCCCCTTCGCACAGAGCTGGCCATGGCAAATCTGCGGGTCGCTGCTCAGGTATTGTCGCCAGTCAATCATGGTTCGGCCTCCTTTCCTGCCGGACCCCTTCGGTTTATGGTGCCCCGTATTTGTGCCGCCCGTCTTTCGTATATGTCTCAATCTGCCGGATACACTCCGCAATGTTGATAAGGTAGAGCTTATTGTCCTTCACAACGGCACCGCTTCCCTCAAGACCCACTCGCGGATTCGCCCACGAAGCCCCCTCTCCGTGACCACATCCACGCGGCGCCCCAGAAGTTTCTCAAGATCAAGCAGATACGCTGCATGGTCCAAAAGACTGCGCCCAGGTTCAAGTTCCACAAGGAAGTCTATGTCACTCTCCAAGCCGGCCTCGCCGCGTGCCACGGAGCCGAAGATGCGTACATTTCGTGCGCCATACTTTGAAGCAAGCCGAAGGATCTCCTCGCGGTTGGCCTTCAATAGCTCGTCAACTCCCATGCCTCATCCTCTTGAGGTTTCATTCAAGAACGACCGTTTCTTCGGCAAAACCACGCCCAAGAACCGCAAGGTTATTGTTACCATGCTCTCCCGTCTGCTGTCTATGGGAATAACCCGGATTGTGGTTAGCGATTGCATTCGCGGTGAACAGATCGTCGCGTTGATCACAGATTTGCTTGCCAAGCTACGTCGCTTCCCCGTATTGTTGAAAGGTCATTTTTCAGGCATGACCCCTCATCCTCGCCTTCTTCCACGAGGGGAGAAGGCTCAGGAGTGAAGAACGGTGAGATTGCTTTGCCTGCGGCTCGCAATGACGGCCGTTGGTGAGCGCTCGCAATGACGGGTGCGAGTGGGCGGGCGATTCCGATGACAGCACAGAGCGAGGAGTCGTATTGAGGAAGGTTCAATCAACCCTGATTTTCGTCCTGCTCGGATTGACGACCGCGGTCGTCGTTGTCTCTCTCCTTGTGGCCCTCTTCCTTCCCACCCTCCTCCGGCGCTTTGCCTGCGCACCATATGGGATTCGTTGCGCCGCCGGCCGGGCCAAGATCCACCTGCATCTGAACCTGATCACCGACCTCGTGATTCACAATCTCACCGTGTTTGAACAGGATGGGCGTGGTGTGGCGCTTCAGGCGAGACGCCTCGTCGTCACCCTCGATCTTCCGAAGCTGATCCTCACACGACGGGTGATGCCGACGGAGGTCAGGATCGACAGTCCCGAGCTACTGCTGCGGCAACTCGATGACGGCCGTTGGAACCTCCTTGCGCTGGTCCAGGAGGTACGGAAGCATTGGCGGCCGACTACCCGTGTCTCTCCCGTCCAGATTCCCTCGATTTCCATACATGCCGGCGCCGTTCAGATCGGCACGCGCCGAGTGACAGACTTGAACCTGAGCCTGGAACCGAAACCGGCACTCCAGCTCTTTGGAGTCCAGGTGCGGGCCGCAATCGAGGGGCGACCGATCCAGGTGACAGGAGTGGTACGCGAGTCTCTCGAAGGGGAAGTTCAGGTGCGGGGCCCCGAGATCATGTTGCCAAAGGCGGCGCGCTCATGGAAGCCTCGCGCTGACGTGCGGTTTCACCTCGATCTGACAGCTCACTCCTTGAACATCTCCGAATGGACGCTTGAGGATGATGGGGCAATGGCACGTGGGACGGCGGCGATCCTTTACGCCGACCAGCCGCTTGCATACGAGCTAACGGTCTCGACGTGGCGAGCAGACCTCGCGAAGGTGGCGGACAAACTCCCGCTTCCCCGGGTCTCTCACCTCAAAGGCCAGGTACAGGGCGAACCCGTGACCCTTCAGGGCCACTGGCCGAAGCTCCCTGTAGCAAGCGTAACGGCCACTCTCAGCGGCGTTGGATTTCAGCTCCCCAAGCAAGCGTTCCAGTTGACGGGGCTCACAGGGGTTTGTCGGCTTCACTCTACCGGAACCAAGTTTGGCGCGCAGGCGGACCTTCGCGTGCAAACCTTAGAGGTGTTGGGGGAGCGGCATGCCAACGCTGCGCTTCACGCTGTCCTCAGCGCAAACCCGAGGAATGGAGATGTCACCGTCGAGGAGCTCCGCGCGTCGATCGCGGGTGCGCGAATCCGAGCGAAGGGAACCGGGCGACAGTGGGGAAGAAACGGCTTCGACCTGACTACCACCGAGCTGATTATCGATCCGGGCATCCTGACTCGGCTCTTCCACCGTGCAAAGGTAGGTCTGACAATCAAGGCTGTTCACGACCCTTCCATCCATTTCGGATGGCCCGGTGGAGATCGCCCATGGAGTGTAGAGATTGCAGGCCGAATAATTCAGCTCGCCTTACCTGCCTCGGGCCATGCCATATCGCTGCAGGAAACCGATGTGGTGATCCAGGGAGTCGGGACTTCGTGGCGCGATCTCCAGGGAACAGTCGGCAGCCGACAGGCTGAGGTCGCAGGGCGACAGCTCTCAAACATCAGAGCGAGGTTCGAGATCCATCCCGACCGAGTTCAGATTCCGGAGCTTCGCTTTGCAATAGCGGGTGGCAGCGTTCAAGGTCATGCCTCGCTCTCACGGCCATCTCCCCTGAGCGATCTTCGCGTAGCGCTTTCGGCGAAGGGCCTTCGGGTCAAGCAATTGATTCCCTCGATCGAGAAGCCAGCAGACTTGCTCGGGATTGCGCTCGACGCCGAGGTCTCGGCTGCAATCACCGACGGCCGTGTGCTGGCGACGATCGATCTTCCCCCTGCAGTGACCGGCCGGTTACTCCGTCTCATTCACCAGCCCGGCCAAACGTTTCCCGATAACACTGGCGATGACCATCTCAACCTCCGCGCACAAGGGACTCTTCAGACCGCGAAGGGCTTACAGGCGTCTGGCTCATTGCGGGTGCGGGGGCTCCATCCCCTGCTGACGGGCGGCGGCCAGGGCGACCGGGAGCGGCCCTTGGACCTTTCGCTCTCCTACCAGGATGGCCTGTTCAGCGTCAAGGGCCAAGAGCTTGGCTTCACCGCTGCCGAGCTGACTCCACTGCTGACCCGGCTTGCCGGGCGGCGAATCCTGGCCAAGGAGGGACACGTGGTCATATCGGCGGACGCCACGTTTGGAGCGTCGCGGCCGGCATCAGGCACCGGAGAGATCGCGCTCCGAGGGCTCGCGCTCGACTTGGCACGAAACGGGGCTGCCCCCATTCCCCTCCTCCGGGGACTCCAGGGATCCATGGCCTTCAGGCTCGACAAGAGGCTGTTGACGATCAGGGAGGCGACTCTTCGGGCCAACGGAGGCCTCAACTTCATCGTCCAGGGCAGTCTGCCGCTCGGCGGCAACGGCCCTGCGACTCCTCGGTTTCACCTGACCATTCCCCCAACGGACACCTCGCCCCTCCTCCCCTCTTTGGCCGCCTTGTCACCAGCTCTCTTCGCTGATGCCCGCGTGACCGGACAGGTTCGGGCGAATCTGGAAATCATCGGCCAGAAGTATAACGGGGAAGTTGTCCTTCAGAGCGTCAACATGGGGTCAGATCACCTGCGACTGGATGGGATCAACGGCGTGATCCCTCTGACCGGGCGAATCGGTCAGACTTCAGCTCCAGATCGGGCATTGGGCTCCGAAAGAATCGGATGGTCCAGGCTCTCGGAGGCGGAATACGACTCGGCCCTGGAGAGATGGCGAAAGAGGCCAACCCAGAATCAGGGTTCCACCTCTCTGACCATCACCTCACTTCGCTACGGCCCGATCGAGCTTCGGGACTTCGAGGCCTCTCTTGGCCCTTCCGGAGACCAGATTGCCATTCAACGGTTTGCCTTTCAGGTATGGGGGGGCAGGGTAACCGGCTGGGGCACGGCACAACCTCTGAGCGGGGAAGTTGCTCTCGCCCTGCTTACTGACGGAGTCAGTTTGCGAGCGATTTGTGATGCCTTTCCCCCGATCAAGGGGTATATTAGCGGACGGGTCAATGGCCTGGCCGATCTTTCCATTTCTCAATTTGCCCTGGACAAGACGCAGGGGAAGGCACGATTCTGGGCCGTGGACTCACCGCGAGAGCGCAGGGAAATCAGCCGGGAATTGATCGAAAAGCTCGCGGGGCAGAGGATCAGGTATTTCAGCCTCTTCGGGCAAGACCGCCGCTATGATCGGGGCGTCCTCGACGTGGCCCTGAAACATGGAGATCTCATCTTCCATGAGTTGGATATCTCGCACACGACCCTGGTGATAAAGGATCTGGACATTAAGGTTTCCCCCACCTTTAACAAGATCGGAGCGGCTCATCTGCTCGAGAGCGTCAGGACGGCGATCGAGCGAGTCAAAGCCAAGGCCAAACCGCAGCCATAAGCGGCCGGTTGGCTGAGACGCCAGAGAAAAGGAGGAAGGAAATGCGCAGGTACAAAGAACATCTCGTGATTGTTTCCTTGGGCGCTCTGCTGAGTTTCGCCGCATGCGCCATCATCACCGTGAACGTCTATTTTCCCGAAAAGGATGTCAAATCAGCCTACAAGTCGCTCGAGGACGAATTGCTGCAGCCGACGCCGAAGAAAGAGGATTCAACCCCAGCGCCAAAGCCCAGTAGCCACCTTCAAGGACCGACCCTCCTGGCCCTTGGGGGACCCTGGCGAATCGCGATGGTGGCTGACGCCTTCGCACAGGACGACCTGTCACAACGAATCGCCGAAGAGATCAAGGGCTATCCGGAAGTCCTCGCTGCCTATAAAGGGTTGGGCCAGCGGCTAGAGCGCATGAACCAGCTTCGAGACAAAGGGCTGGTGGGCGAGGGGAAGGACGGAAAGGTGGTGCTGCGCGCCAAGCCACCACAGGTGGGAGACGCGGAGACCAAGCTCGTTGAAGAAGAAAACAGGGACCGCGAGGTGATTATGAACGGGATGGCGAAGGCGATCGCCAAGCTTAACAAGCAGGATCCGACTCCGTCGAATATTGCCAAGGTGAAGCCGCAGGCATCCGAGACGTTCGCCTCGCTTCGCCGCGACAAGGCCCATCCCGGCTGGTGGATCCAGCTTCCCGACGGAACCTGGAAGCAGAAATGACCATCCGGAGGCTTGCGTGAGGCGCGACGCTTAGAGCTGTCGTACCACCTCGATCACAGCTTCGGCATGTCCAGCCACATCGACGTCGCGGCCCGCCGTCGAGCGAAGCGTAACCGACGGGAGCAGATCGCCTGGCTTGACCCCGATCTTCCTCTGCCGATGTACTCGGCCAGCGATCGCTGGCCGCCTGCCCTCACTCAGCATGGGGGTCATCCCGATTTGAGATTGTTTCGGTCACTTCATTCCTTTGTAATGACGGTTCATTTTCTGTCAGTAGTGATTGATGGGGTGGGCATCACGGCTCGTGGTAGGATCGACAGCCTGGAATCGGTGGGTCGATGACAACTTAAGGCACTACTAGACGGGCTGCCATTGTCATCGAACGTGCTGCACCTACATTCTTGAGAGTTACGATGAGCTGAGAAGCTGCTTGATGAGCGCCCTGGCCTCCTGCCCCGCCCAGGCCCTGGGTCCAAAAGCCCTCGCGACGATCACCCCCTCCCGGTCGATCAAATACGTCAAGGGTAGGGCCCAGGCCCCATACAGGACGCTCACCTCACCCTTCGGGTCGAGGAGGATGGGGTAGGTGAGCTTCAGCTCCGTCGAGAAGGCCGCTGCGGCCTTCTGAGACTCCTTGACGTTCACTGCCACGACAACGAACCCCTTATCCTTGAAGGCCTGGTAGAGCTCCTCCATTGCGGGCATCTCCTCCCGACATGGCGCGCACCAGGTTGCCCAGAAGTTCAGGAAGACAACTTTTCCCCGAAAATCCCGGAGGGTCACTTTCTTGCCATCAAGCTTCTCAGCATTGAAGGCGATCGCCTCCATCGGCGGCTTCACATTTTGCAAGTCGAGAGCCGTGAAGAGGTCAGCCGCCTGGATCACAGTGGATAATTGTAACGCTCCTGTGAGGAGGAAGCTGATACAACTGATGTTCCGCGTCCGTCTCATCGCGGCCCCGCCTTGATCCTCCTGCCAGTTATTTCTCGTCTTGCATCTGTTGAAGGACAGCGAGCAGCTCCTCGTTAGAGACGAGATCCCCGGGATTCTCCAGGATCTTCTTCCAGCGGGCGACTCCTTTCTTGTCGATGAGGAAATACGAACGCTTGGCCAAACCTGCAAGAGGCCCCGTCTCGACGAGGACTCCGTACTTCTTGAT
>JBGPUH010000141.1:0-6424 GCA_041491025.1 Methylomirabilis sp. (SeqCode) | reverse complement strand
GGCGCCTATGTGGTCGGCAGCCGCACGCTCATCGAATACCTGATCAATCGGGCGAGAAGCTTCATCTTCAGCTGCGCGATGCCGCCCGCAGTCCTGGCGACCGTGCTCGAGGCGCTCGCTGTGGTGGAGGAAGAACCTGAGCGACGGCAGCGTCTGTGGGACAACACCCGGTACCTCAGAGCGGGCCTCAGAGAGGCTGGGTTTCATCTCAACCAGAGCGAGACCCATATCATCCCCCTGATGGTGGGAGAGAGCCAGCTCACCATGCGCTTCTGCCAGGAGCTCCTGGAGCGCGGCGTCTTTGCCCAGGGAATCCGCTACCCGTCCGTCCCGCGCTGGACTGAACGGATACGGCTGACGCTGACGGCCTCACACAGTAAAGAAGACCTCGATCTCGCCCTGACTGTCCTGGCCGAGGTGGGGCGAGCCTTAGAGCTCATCTAGTAGTCTAGTCTTACACACCCATCACCGATCGCGAAAATAGGGGAGCAGCCATGGCGCGAAGCAGTGGAACCACCGGAGAGCTAAAGGGCAGGCCGATCGCCCTCCTGCTGATCCTGCTGGTCGTCTTTGTCCTGGGGAGTCAAACGGTTCCCCTCTACGCTGACTGGCTCTGGTTCCAGGAGGTCAAGCTCCCCTCGGTCTTCCTGACGATCCTCACGACACAGCTTCTGCTGGCCGTCGCCTCCGGCCTGGCCTTTGCGGTCCTCGTCTACGTCAACCTCTACCTGGCCAGCCGATTCACCGCCACCGATGTCCTCCTCGAGGTGGAGGATCGCTTCGGCCTCCCGAGCCGCCTGGTGATCGAACCGTACTTCCGACGGCTCTTGATCCCCGGCGCTCTCGCGCTTGGGGTGATATCGGCCTTCCAGGCATCCAGCCAGTGGGAGAGCTACCTCCGCTTCTCCAACGCCCTTCCATTTGGCGTCCGGGATCCGATCTTTCAGATAGACGTCGGGTTTTATGTCTTCCGGCTGCCGTTCCTCTCTTTCCTCTACAGTTGGCTGATCAGCTCCTTCGGCATCATCTTTCTCCTGACCGCACTGACCTATCTCCTCTACAGGGGAATCCAGATCACGGCCCGGGGGCCGATCATCGCCCGCCTCGCGCGGGCGCACCTCCTCGTACTTGGCGCGATCCTGCTCTCGATCAAGGCGTATGGTTTCAGGCTGGACACCTATCAGCTTCTCTACTCGCCCCGCGGGGTCGTGTTCGGCGCCGGCTACAGCGACATTCATGGGAACCTGCCTGTCCTCAAGTTCCTGACGATCCTCGCCATCTTCGCCGCCCTGCTCTGCCTCGCGCAGATCACCCAGCGCGGCTGGCGATTGGTCCTGGGGGGGCTCGGCCTGATGATCGCCTCTAGCGTCATCGGCCTGAGCCTCTATCCCGGCTTCATCCAGCGGTTCCGTGTCACGCCCAACGAGATCGTTGCCGAAAGCCCTTACATCACAAATAACATCCAGTTCACCCGCCGGGCCTACGGTCTCGACCGGATCGACGAGGTAGAGTTCCCGGCCGAGGAGAACTTGACCCGCGAGGACCTGCGACGGAACGATCCGACCATCAAGAATATCCGACTCTGGGACCATCGCCCTTTGCTGACCACCTACGCCCAGCTTCAGGAGATCCGGACGTACTACAAATTCGTGGACGTGGACAATGACCGCTATCAGATCGACGGCGAGTACCGGCAGGTGATGCTCTCGGCCAGGGAGCTGTCCTACCAGCATCTGCCCAGCCGGATCTGGATCAATGAGCATCTGACCTACACCCACGGCTACGGCGTGGTCCTCGGGCCGGTGAACCGAATCACCCCGGAGGGGCTGCCCGAGTTCCTGATCAAGGACATCCCTCCCGTCTCCACTGGTCCCATAAAGGTCACGCGCCCCGAGATCTACTTCGGTGAGGTGGCCAACGACTACGTCTTCGTGAAAACCCATTCCCTGGAGCTGGATTACCCCTCGGGCGATAAGAACGTCTATACCACGTACGCCGGCGACGGCGGCGTGCCGCTGACTTCGCTTGGCCGAAAACTGCTCTTCGCCACCCGCTTCGGGACCATCAAGATCCTCCTGTCCCGTGATCTGACCGCCGAGAGCCGGATCATGTATCACCGGCAGATTTCGGAGCGAGTCAAGAAGGCGGCCCCCTTCCTGGCCTTTGACCGAGACCCCTATCTGGTTGTCTCTCAGGATGGCCGCCTCTACTGGATCATCGATGCCTACACCGTGTCGGATAAGTACCCCTATTCTGAGCCGATCCGCGGGGTGGGCAACTATATCCGCAACTCGGTCAAGGCGGTCGTGGACGCCTACAACGGCAGCCTGACCTTCTATCTGGCGGACCAAACAGATCCCGTCATCAAGGCCTACGCCAGGGCCTTCCCGGGACTGCTGAAGCCGCTGGACGCCATGCCGGCCGACCTGAAGGCCCATCTTCGCTACCCCCAAGGGATGTTCACCATCCAGGCCAAGCTCTACAACACCTACCACATGCGCGATCCTCAGGTGTTTTACAACAAAGAGGATCTGTGGAGCATCCCAAGGAAGGCGGTGGAGGGGCGCGACGCTGAGATGGAGCCGTACTACACCATCATGCGGCTTCCAGGCGAGCAGAAGGAAGAGTTCATCCTCCTGCTCCCCTTCACGCCGAACAAGAAAGACAACATGATCGCCTGGCTGGCGGCGCGCAGCGACCCGCCTCACTACGGCAAGCTGATCGCCTACAACTTCCCCAAGGCCAAGCTGGTCTACGGTCCACGACAAATCGACGCTCGGATTGACCAGGATTCCTTCATCTCCCAGCAACTGTCGCTCTGGAGTCAGCGAGGATCCGCGGTCATCCGAGGCAGCCTCCTGGCGATCCCGATCGAACGGTCGCTGCTGTACGTCCAGCCGCTCTACCTGGCGGCCGAGAAGGGGTCGCTGCCGGAGCTGAAGCGGATCATCGTGGCTCACGGCAACCAGATTGCCATGGAGGAGACCCTTGAGGCCGCGCTGGCCCGAGTCTTCGGCGGCCAGGCCCGAGCGGCAGTCGGGGCCCGGCTCGCGCCGGGAGCGGCCGCCCCCGCACTGGCCGACAGCTCGCTCAAGGTGCTGGCGACCCGCGCGTACGACCACTATACCCGGGCGCAAGAACTCCTTCGGCAGGGCAACTTCGCCGGCTACGGCGAAGAGGTCAAGCGCCTGGAGTCCGTCCTCAAGGAGCTGCGGGCCCGCGCCGGCAAGTGATCGCCTCGCTCGTCATTGCGAGGGAGCGCAGCGACCCCTTCGACACTGCTCAGGGCAGGCCCTGCAATCTCACACTTCGTGCTCCCCGAGAGCTTTTTCATTGACGGTCTTTCTCAGGTTCGGTATAAGCTTCCGGTATGCAGTCCACCCGATCACGGGGGCACCTACGACGTCTGCTCCAGCAGCACCGGGAGGGCGTTCGCTTCTGCCTCCGCTTCTCAGCCTACACGATCGTGGCGTTCCTCGTACTCTACGCGTTGGATGATCAGGTGGTCGTCCCCTTCACCCGGCGCATTGCGTGGCTCACGCACCGGCTGCTGCGAGCCGCAGGCGTCCAGGCCTGGGTGTCCGGGGCGTCCGTCGGCATACCCGGCTTTGCTGTCGAGATCAAGAATAACTGTAACGCCATCTACGAGATCGGCCTCTACGCGGCCGCGGTCTTTGCCTACCCGGCGCCAATGCGCGAGCGGCTGGCGGGCTTCCTGCTGGGGGCCATTGCGCTCTACGTCGTCAATCTCCTCCGGGTCGTGAGCCTGCTCGCCCTGGGGCGCTACTGGCCTGGTGGGTTTCAGGCCGCGCACCTCTATGTCTGGCAAGCCCTCTTCCTCGCCGTCGTTGCCATCCTCTGGCTCGGCTGGACTACCCGGGTTCATCCAGTCGCTTAGAGGGCGCTGGCGGGGTGCTCTCCTCCGCTTCGCCGCCTCCTTCGCGCTGCTTGCCCTGCTCTGGCTGGCCCTCGCACCTCTGTACGCCCACCTGCTCGCGACCGTCGCGCGCCCCTTCATCCCGATCCTGGAGGCCACCTCTGGGAGCCGGTATCGCGTGGACGGCTCGACAATCGTCGCCGCCCGGCGGATCCCGCTGCCGGAGAAGCAGGAGGTGGTGACGATCCAACGCACGCTGTGGGATGGCGCCGCGGACTACAACGTCGCCCTGCTGACGGCCCTTCTCCTCGCCACCCCAGGGTGGTCCTGGCGCCAGCGTGGCCGAGCCGTTGGATGGGGCCTTGGCCTGCTCGTCCTCACCCAGCTTGCGTTCCTCGCCGTCAACGCCGAGTACACTCAGCTCTGGCCGATTCCGACCAAGTACGGCCCTCTGCGCCCGCCAGGGTTCTCCCGGGCGAAGGCGGTCCTCTTCGACTGGCTCTACGCCTTCTTCGAGTTCATGGGACGCGGGTTCTTCGCCCTGTTGCTCTACTGGGGACGGCTCGCCCTTACCTGGGGTGTGGGCGGCCAGGGGACGGCTATCAGCGCGGTGGGCCGGAACGACCCGTGCCCCTGTGGCAGCGGCCTGAAGGCCAAGCGGTGCTGCGGAGCCTGAACGCACAACCCGGAACGCGTCATTGCGGAGACGAGCCCGCGGCGATTTCCCTTGACACGCCAAGCCGCTTTTCATAGACTGCCAGTGAAGTTGCTTCCAGCCCGCCGTGAACAAGGTCCAGCTACCTCGCGCTGGCCTTCACATCTATAGTTCGACCCAAGCTCTCTGGACAGGCGTGTCACCTAGAACAGGAGGGTGCGCATTGCGGTCGCATTCCACGCGGCGGAGTGTTCTTCTTTCCCTCATCCCGACATGGAGACCCGTCCAGGCAGATCGCCCGGCGAGCGCCTCCGTCCCCGGAGGCCCTGGGCTCCCCGGCTCGGCGAACGGCTGGACGGCCCGCGTGGAGGCTCACGCAATGCGCCGGCTCCTGATCCTCATGGCTGCGAGTGTTCTTGCCCTTGGGGCGCTGCCATCGCCCGTCTGGGCCGACCTGTTCGTTTCGAGCTATGCCAGCAACACGGTGCTCCGCTATGGCGACGGGACGGGGGCCTTCATCGACATATTCGTCACGGCGGGGTTGGGGGGCTCAACCTTCCTGACGGCCTCGTCTTCGGCCCCGATGGCAACCTCTACGTCGCCAGCGCTGGCAGCGGCCAAGTGCTGCGGTATAACGGCACGACGGGAGTCTTCATCGACGCCTTCGTCACCGCGAGCTTGGGGGGGCTCAACGAACCCACCTTCCTCGTGTTCCGATCATCCGCCCCCATCCCCACCTTGTCCGAGTGGAGGATGATCGGCATGGGGGCGCTCCTAGCCAGCCTGGGGGTGTGGGCCATGCGCCGCCGCCGCCCCGCCGCGTAGGCGCGCATCCCGCTCATCCTCCTTTCCTCTTTCCTCTTCGGTTCGCCTGATTGGCCTTTACAACCCCTGACTCCTCAATTATCCTCAGACTGATTGCCACGGCGGAAAGGCTTGTCCGAGGAGCGATGAGGTTGCGCAGCCTGCCCTGAGCACTGTCGAGGGGCCTGCAGCTCGCAATGACGGAATCGTTTCGCCTCCGGCTCGCAACGGAGAGACAGTGAGGGACCAAAAACAGCATGGCTTTCTCCATTAAGCGGGTGGCGGTCTTGGGAGCCGGCGTCATGGGGAGCGCGATTGCCGCGCACCTTGCCAACGCCGGGGTCCCGACGTTTCTCCTCGACATCGTCCCGCCCGAGCTGTCCGAGGAGGAACGACGCAAAGGACTGACCAGGGAACACCCCTCGTTCCGTAACCGTCTGGCCGCCAAAGGGCTAGAAACGGCCCTCAAAGCCAGCCCGCCAGCCTTTCTCTCTCCCAAAGATGCCCGTCTCATCACCATCGGCAATGTCGAAGACCATCTCGAATGGCTTTCACGGGCCGATTGGATTGTCGAAGCAGTAGCCGAACGGCTTGAGATCAAGCAGGCCGTTCTTGCCAAGGTCGAGGCACACTGCATACCCGGAAGCCTCGTGAGCAGCAACACCTCCGGGATTCCGATCCGGATGTTGGCAGGAGGGCGCTCCAAGGATTTCCGAGAACATTTCCTGGGCACGCACTTCTTTAATCCTCCCCGATATATGAAACTCCTGGAGCTGATTCCGGGACCCGAGACCCTGCCCGGGGTCATGCACGCGATGGCGGCGTTCGCAGAACGGACGCTGGGCAAGGGGGTCGTCTTCGCCAAGGACACCCCCAACTTCATCGCCAATCGGATTGGAACCTTCGGTTTGTTCGCCGTGATGCGGATCATGGTCGAGGGCGACTACTCGATCGAGGAGGTGGACCAGCTCACCGGACCCACCATCGGTCGCCCCAAATCCGCAACGTTCCGAACCGCCGACCTGGTGGGCCTGGACACGGTGGTGCACATCGCCTCACACATCGCCCAGTGCCTCCAAGTTGATTCG
>JBGPUH010000140.1:0-6427 GCA_041491025.1 Methylomirabilis sp. (SeqCode) | reverse complement strand
CCCTCACTGTTTGCGCGAAGCGCTCGCGAAGCCCATGGATCTTGCGTGTCCTCTGACCAAAGAAAGAAAGATTAGAGGGAGGACGAGAAGCAGGTACTTGTCCCAGACTGTCCGCGCAAAGAGATGCATCACAAAAAATCCAGCGATCGCGAAGCGGACAAACCTCTCCGGCTCCTGCCGCTCAATTGAGAAGACCTCGCACAGGATGAGGCACCCCAGGAGCCATAACAGGAAGTACGGGATCGTTTTATTGTCGCCGAATGTCCTCGAGAGAACGACATCCAGGTATCCAAGAGTCTTGACCGGACTTAAAGCCTCCGGGTTCGGTCGCGGCTGGGCCAGCCAAAAGAGTGGCGTGAGAAGGCCGGCTACGACAAGCCGTTGTCGCTGAAAGATCTCCCGGGCTCGAGGGAGGGCCAAAGGCAGGGAGTACGCGCCGGCGGCAAGCACCAGGTAGTTCACGAACTCCGGATGAAAGGCGCCAACCTTGCGGACCATTCCCTGGAGACTATTCTGTGGGGTGAGGCCTCTCCACAAGACGATCAGGGGCAATAGCATCGCGAACGGGAGAATGCTCACGGCTGCCCGTTTAAGGTTTCTCCAGGCCGGCCTCTGCTTTGGGAGAGCAGTCAGGGCATAGGCGGCGGGGAGAAAAAGGCTGAGCTGGCGGGTGAGCAGTGCAGCGCCGCTCGCAATGGCCCCTGCCAGCGGCCGGTTGGAGAGATAGAAGCTCAGCGCGAGCATCAGCGCAAATAGGCAAGGAATGTCGGTATAGTAATAGAGCGAGGCTCCAAAATAATAGGGTGAAAATGCAAGGGCCGCTGTGGCGTAGATCGGGAGCCAGGCTATGCTGCCGTGGCAGCTTAGCCGGCAGAGCCGGAAGAAAAGAAGAAGGGTCAGATAGGAGAGGAACGCGATGCCTGCCCGGAATTTCCAGATGTCGGATCCCACCACGCGTCCCAGGAGGCCAAAGACGATAAATGTCAGAGGTGTCTGGAGCTGCTCATACGATTGAAGGAGCTTGAGTGGCGGGAGAGCGTGAGCGCCGAACTGCAGAGTGATGGGATAGAAGGTCACTTCGTCGCCATAGATAGGGTAGTTGAACCGCGTCAGTGCAAAGACCACGAGGAAGGGGAGCGCGAATGTGAGGGGCCAGACCCAAGGCAGAGAGAGTCGCTGGCCCAGTGTTCGGCCATTCCTCATGGATGATCTCCGCGTGCTGCTGCCGGGGCTTCCCTCCTGTTCTTACCGAACTCCTCACGCACCGCTCGTCGGGCTGCAGGGTCAGTCAACAGGTCCAGCGCCGTCAGGGCCAGCGTCTTCGCCGCCAGGATCAGAGCGCGATCTCCAGCGGATCCGCCGGCCGCCTCCGCGAAGGCAACCGTGTGGCAGACCACCTCGCGCTGTTCGGTGAGGGCGATGGTTGGTTGGATCGTCGGGACCACTTGACTGACATTGCCCACGTCGGTGGACCCCAACTCTTGATCCTCCGGTGTTTGCTCGACCCGCTCACCCAGAGCCTCCAGGTTCGCGCGGAAGATGCCGCCCAGCGCCCTGTTGAACTTCATCGGGTGGTACTCTTCCCCCTCCTCAGTGATCATAACCCTCGCGCCAGTGGCCTGGGCAGCCGCCTCGAAGCAGGCCACCACGCGGCGATGCAGGTCGCGAAGGTAGTCGAGGTCGAGAGCCCGGATGTAGAAGCGAGCCGCGGCATACTCTGGGATGATGTTGGGCGCCCGACCGCCATCGGTGATGATCCCGTGAATGCGGGTGTCATGCCGGAGTTGTTGGCGGAGGGCGTTGACGTTGGTGAAGGTGAGGAGCACCGCATCGAGCGCGTTGATCCCGAGATGCGGGGCCGCGGCCGCGTGGCTCGACTTGCCGAAGAACTCGACCCGAAGCGCCCGCATGGCCAGGGCGCACTTGAAGAGTTCCGTCCGGTTGCTGGGGTGGACCAGGAGCGCGGCGTCGATCCCTGCGAACTGGCCGGCCTTGACGAGGGCGATCTTGCCGCCGCCCCTTTCCTCGGCGGGGCATCCGACCACCAGCACCTGGCCCCCCAGCGCGGACAGCAGGGGCTGCAGGGCCAGGGCGGCGCCCACGGAGCTTGCGGCGATGAGGTTGTGGCCGCAGGCATGGCCGAGCGAGGGGAGCGCGTCGTATTCGGCGAGGAACGCGACGGTGGCAGACGGCCGCTCGACACCGGCCCTGGCCAGGAAGGCGGTTGGCAGGCCGCCCGCCGCCTCGGTCACCTCAAAGCCATGCGCCTTGAGGCAGGCCGTCAAGTGGCGCGCTGCTTCCCACTCCTCGTAGGCCAACTCTGGGTGCTGGTGGAGAAAGCGGCTGGTGGCCACCAGCTCGCCCGCCAGCCGATCAACCGCTTTGACGACCTCGTCTTTGAGTCCCATCGCCAACGTGCGTCCCTTTCCGCGCGGAGGCCCGGCCAATGTCGCCACACCATATCACAGGCGCAGGATTGCGACAAGAACCGGGGCCTGCCAAGATTCTCGATTCCTCCTCGGTTACGCGCCACGCAATATTTTCTACGGGGCTTGGCTTCATTTCGCTTGGGCGATCTTCAGGCCGGTGCGCCTCGACCTGGAGGCACCGGTCGGCGTGACGGCGATCGGATCATGAAGGGGCGGAACGGGACGCCCGGCGCACCGCCTCGGCGATCGCCCCTCCCAACAGAAAGATGAGCGCCGAGTAGAACAGCCACAGGAGGAGGGCGATCGCGCTGCCGAGGAGTCCGAAGACCGGGTTGTACCGGGCAAAGGTGAGAAGGTACCAGTTAAAGAGTTGCCTGGCGACGTGCCAGAGGGCGCCGGCAACGATTGCTCCAGGGAGCGCCGCGGCCACCGGGATGGGGCGGGCGGGCGCAAAACGGTACATGAGCAGGAAGGTAAACCCGACCACGGCAGCCGGAAGGAAGCGGAGCAGGATGCCGTGTGGCAGGGCGACGCCGGCCGGCACCACCTCCAGGAGGCGGTTACCGAGCGCCTCGATCGCGGTGGCCAGCGAGGCCGCCGCCAGGCTGAGCAGAAAGCCCACGGCAGAGGTGAGCATCAGCAGAAGGGCTGTCACCTTGCGGCGCAGGTACGAGCGGGACTCCTCAACCCCGCAGAGGTCAGTAAGGCCAGACGCCACCATCTCAAAGGCCCCCGAGGCGACCCAGAGGAGCGAGATCAGCCCGAGTCCGCCCGCCACCCGCCGCCCCTGGATAAAGCTGTCGAGCGCGGCCTCGATCTGCCCGCCGGTCACCTGAGGGAGCACACGGCGGATCCCTTCGCTAATGGCGTGCGCGGTCGCCCGCGACGACCCGGCGAAAAACCCCAGGACCGCGCTGCCGATCAGGAGGAATGGGATGAGGGCGAGCAAGCCGTAGAAGCTGATGGCGGCCGCCATCATGGAGAGATCCCGCCGGCGAAGACACCACCACAATTCATGCAGGAACCGGACGGGCCACCAGCGGGAGTCGGATTGTCGTTCGGCCATGGCGGACAGCATACCTGCTGCGCCCCGTGAGCGCAAGCGCAACTGCAGATGGGACTAATTTCGCAGCCGGCATAAATCCGTTGCGCCAGGCCAAGCGCATGGGTAGAGTAGGCCCCAACGCTCCAGGAACGCGGTCAACCGGCGAATTGAAGAGCCGATCAATCGGGGCGCGCGCTGAGCGGGCCGCGACATCACTTCCGGAATCTATGCCGAAGCCATCGACTGACCAGTACGCCTTCGCCCTCAACCCTCTACCCGATTATCTCGGGCCGGGTCTTGACATTGTGTTCGTCGGGATCAATCCGGGGACGGTTTCGGCGCAGGCTGGCCACTACTACGCGAATCCGGCAAACAGTTTCTGGCGGTGCTTGTATTTGGCCGGGCTGACACCGGTCCTGCTGACGCCGGCGGAGGACCGTCAACTCCTCACCTTTGGCTATGGTCTGACCGATATCATCAAGCGCCGTTCCCGGGGCGTGCATGAACTGCGCGCGCAGGAGTTTCGGAATGGCCGGGTGATGCTCGAGAAGAAACTGCTGCGCTGCGGGCCACGCATCGTCTGCTTCAACGGCAAGACTGCCTTCCTGGGCTTTTTCGGACACACGTCCTTTCGCGGTTTCGGCCGGCAGCGTGTGACGATCGGCCTCTCGAAGATCTTCGTCATTCCCTCCACCAGCCCGGCCAACGCTCGGTTCCCTTTCGCGGTGAAGCGGCGCTATTGTGCGGCCCTAAGGGCGTGGCTCAACACTCTGAAATAGGGCGGCCTACGTCACCCTTGACCCAGGCGGGGACATCCTGGATAATCCGGTAAACCCGAAGCAGAGGAGAGGGCCATGTCCAACAATATTCCTGAGAGCTACCGCGATCTGTTTCAGAAACGAGCCTTCGCGCATTTGGCCACGCTCATGCCGGACGGCACACCGCAAGTCACCCCGGTCTGGTGCGACTATGACGGAACCCACATTCGGATCAATAGCGCAAAGGGCCGGGTGAAGGACCGGAACATGCGTCGGAACCCGCAGGTGGCGCTGGAGATCATGGACCCCGACAACCCGTACCGCTACCTCTCAGTGAGGGGCCGCGTAACGGAGATCACTGAAACCGGGGCGGACACTCACATTGACTCGCTGACCAAGAAGTATCTCGGACAGGACACGTACCCTTACCGAACGGCGGCTGAGGTGCGCGTCCTCTACAAGATCCGGCCGGACCGCGTCTCATCGATGGGATAACTCAATAGAGTGTAGCTGTCAGCAGTCAGCGGTCAGGATGACAAGGAGAAACATCCAGCTTTCATTGGTCTTGCTGAATGCTGACCGCTGAAAGCTGAGCGCGTCCGACTCGATGGCTGTCGGAGAAAAGGGAAGCGGCCTTAGGCTTCGCCGATGATGGCCAGGACGCCCGTATAGCTGTGGGCGTAGTTCTTTCCTCCCACGGGGGCCAGCTCGCCATTGCCGAAAAAGCCGATCAGGGGAAGCGTGGGGAAGAGCTCCTTGATGAGGCTGAGGTCGTGGTTCGGCTCGCCGTACAGGCCGACGCCCCGGCCAAGGCAGTTGAAGTAGAATCCGAATCGGGGCCGGATGCGCCGGGTGGCCACGTAGAGGGTTTCTACCATGCGCCGCATGTCGGCCCGAGCGGCCTGGACGTCCCGCAGCACGAACTGGACGATCTGTCCTTGGCGGACCTCTTCGGCGACCGCCACGACTCCGGAGTTGTGGTCCACGCCAATGAGGTTCCGGACCAGCAAGTCCCCCTGACCGATGGGGCTCTCCGCCTCCTCGCGAGCGATTCCCGCGAAGAGAGAATGGGTGGCTCGCTCGGCCTCGTCCTTGGACAATGCCGCCACTGCTTCCTGAAGTCGTTCTAGGGCGGGGCGTCCGTCGAGCTCCACAAACTGGTTCCCTCTGGCGCGGCTAATGCGGGATGGGTTGCCTATCGGTTGATATCCTTGCGCCACCCCGAGACGAAGGGCGAACTCACCAGTCAAGAGCAGGCCGGCCACGGCGTGGGTTCCGATCTCCGGGCCACACCACTGGAAAGTTCCGCGCTGCCCTGGTGTGCTAGACGCCGCCGCGCCGACGATCGGGAGAACGGCCGGATCCTCCTCGACCTCAGTGATTAGGTTGGCTGTATGGACGCTGAATGGGTCCGGAAGGACGACGAGCAGCCTCGGGCCGTCAGGAAGTGGCTCGATGAGGCGACGGATGGTCCGCCCTGGCGAAGCGGCTTCGGACGGGGTGGTGCGGACCAGGAACGGTCTTGCCCTGATAGAGGTCGAGGCGACAACGAGAACGGCGACGCCGGGGCGACCTTCGAACTCCCCGTCCGAGGTGAGAACGCTCAGGCCGCTGCACCCGACAGTGGAGGACGCGCCACTTGCTGCCCTGAGAGTTCCCAGCAACCCGGGATACTCCGCGAAGTAATCCGTCGTCGCGAAGGCGACAGCAAGATCAGCCCGGTCGAGCCCGGCCTCGGTGGCCTGCCTCGCAGCCGCCTCGGCCGACGCGTCACCCGAATACCCTACTCCAGCCCGCATTTCTTCAGAACCGGATCCGGAACTGGATCGTAGATCAGAGATTTTGGACGTCCGGGCAGTGCCTCCAGCATCTCCGATCCAGGATCCCGCATCGACACCGATCTACCGGGTCACGGTGAAGTTGGTTTGTTGGGTGGCCTCGGTCCCTTCAGCCTTCACGGTCATGACGACCCGATAGCTCCCGCCTTGTGCGTTGGCGGGTAGGGTAACCGGCTGGCTACTCGTCCAGGTGCCCGCCTGTCGCTGTGTTTGTAAGGTCGAATCGCCGACCGTGGAATTATTGAAAAGGATCTGCCGGCGCTCGGAGACCAGGACCCTCTGTTGAGAGTTCGGGGTGAGGACGGCACACCTCAGATTGAGGCTGACCGTCTCCCCGGCGCGGATCTGACCTGGATG
>JBGPUH010000139.1:0-6433 GCA_041491025.1 Methylomirabilis sp. (SeqCode) | reverse complement strand
TCCAGGCCTCAAGCCGATGCTGTTCGATGAAATGGGTCAACTGCACGGTCATGTTCATGTGTTTATCAACGGACGGGATGCTCCCTATCTGCATGGAGGTCTGGAAGCTACGCTGGCTCCCGACGACACCGTTGATATCTTCCCGGCCACGGGTGGCGGATGAGCGCCCGCGATTCAATGGCGGTCTATGAGAGAGAAATCCGCGGCGTACCGATGTGGGTGGTCCGAGAATACCTGGAGCAACTGGGCGGGCAGAGCAAGGCTGATGGGTGGCTGCAAGGACCCGGCTGGAAGGCTCGTCTGACACCAATGGAAGATTTTCAGATCGGGTCGCTACATGTCGGCCAGACGCAACTGGAATTGCAAGGAGATGCCAAAGCCGTTGCAGAGGTGAGAGACGCCCTGGAGAAGAAGCTCCTTCGGGCAGGAGGCTAAGGTTTGGAGGGATCCCCCTCAACCTCGCCTTCTCCCCCCGCTGGGGAGAAGGGATGGAAGGGCAAAACCTCAGCGCAGTGTGATGGCTCTTTCGCTCCTTATGCTCACCTTCTCCCGCAAGGGGAAGAAGGGAAAGAAAGAGAACCGCTTCCTTATGGAATCTGCAGTGCTTTCAGCTTTGCCTCGGGCACCACGCCGTTGACCCAGCCGCGCGCCTTGTAATACTCCTCCAGCATCTGCGGAAGCTCGCAGACATGCCCCTTCGAGCCTCCCAGGGTGGACGGTTCCTTGAGGAACCGCTCCGGTAGGTAGTCGCTGCCCTCGCGGAACCCGACCAGATTGTTGTAGTAGCGCTCCAGGTTGTAGATCCGCTCGCCCGCTTTCAGGACATCATCGGCCGTGAAGGGGACGCCGACCATGATGGAATACTGCTGGGCGTACTCCTCCGCGCCCTCGGCAAACGCGCTGAACTTGCACAGGTCCAGGCTGTCGGAAAACGCGTGGAGGTCCTGCAGCAGCTTCATCAGCTCGCCCTTGCCCTGCCAAGCTAGCGGGTCGGTCTTCAGCGGGATCAGGCCGAGCTCGCTGGCGGGGGAGTAGCCGCGCAGATGACAGGCGCCCCGGTTGCTCGTAGCGTAGCCAAGCCCCATGCCCTTCAGGCCGCGCGGGTCGTAGGCGGGAATCGACTGACCCTTGACCGTCATGGAGATCTCGGGGTGGCCGAAGTGCTTGGCGAGCCGCTCCGCCCCCTCGGCCAGCATGCTGCCGACACCCTCGCGGTAGGCGGTCTTGCGCACCGCCTCGATCATGCCCGGCACATCGCCCCAGCGCAGCCCTTCGGCGCTCGTGTAGCCCTTCTCCGTGGCCTCCATGAAGACCGAGAGGACGTTCCCCATCTCGATGGCATCGACACCATAGTCATTGCACATGTCAATCAGCTTGGCGATCCCGCCAATGTCATCGTTGTTACAGTTCGAGCCGAAGGCCCAGGCAGGTTCGTACTCCACACTCTCCATCCGCAAGCCTGCGTACGGCCCCTCCTTGATCTCGACCTCCTTCTTGCAGGCGACCGGGCAGGCGTGGCAGGTAGGATCATCCACCAGGATGTGCTCTTTGACGTACTCGCCGCTGATCCGCTCGCCCCTGCCGCCGAACGACGCGAGCTGGCTGTTGCGGGTGGGCAGGGCGCCGATGCTGTCGTTGATGTTCATGAGCACGTTGGTGCCGTAGACGGAGAGACCGCCCTTGCGCGGGCTGGTGATGTTCTTCTCGTCCATGATGGTAGCCAGGGCGCGCCGATGGGCCGGCTTCCAGGCTTGGAGATCCTTGGCCTTGGGCATCCGCTTCTCGGACTTGACGACCACGGCCTTTAGGTGTTCTGCGCCGCCGACGCACGCCGTGCCACCCCGCCCGCTGGCGCGGTCGTGTTCGTTGACCCAGCAGGCGAAGCGCGAGAGGTGCTCGCCGGCCTGCCCGATAGCCATCACACTCAGATCCTTCTCGCCATAGCGCTGCTTGAAGAAGCGCACGGTGTCGTGGACGCCCTTGCCCCACACCTCGCGGGCATCCAGGATTTCCACCTGGTCGTCGTGGACGTAGGCATAGACCGGCTTCTCTGCCTTGCCCTTGAAGATCAGCCCGTCGAAGCCGGCCCAGCGAAGCCGTGCCGCCGACCAGCCGCCGTGATGGCTGTCGGTGACCGTCCCGGTGAGCGGGGATTTGGTGACGATGGCCAGCCGCCCGCTCATGTTGGCCTCTGTGCCGGTGAGCGGCCCATTCATGAAGCAGAGGATGTTGTCGGGCGACAACGGATCCACTTGAGGGCCGTTCTCGAAGACATAACGGACGCCGAGTCCGCGCGCCCCGATGTACTTGAGCGCCCATTCTTCGGGGATGGGTTTGTAAGCGACCTTGCCTGCGGTCAGGTCTACGTGGGCGATTCGATTGGCATACCCTCCGAGCGACATCTTTGCCTCCTCCCGTACCGCTGTATTGCCCTGAAGTTTACGGAATCGACATCGAGCTGTCAGATAGGTGTTGCACCCTGACGCTGGCCTCCTTTTCTCAATTGCGCCAGGTTATCTCCCCGGAGGGAAGATCGCGATCTCATCCTTTTCGTGAACCGCGACGTCGAATCCCCCAGCGTAGTTGAGGTCGCGACCGTTGAGCAGGACTCGCCAGCCTGGGCGGGGGACATACGTGTGGGTCAGCTCGACCCAGAGAGCGTCGCTTCTCTCCTCGGAGTTCCAGACGCGCTCCAGTGCCTCTGCGCGGGCTTGCGGGTAATACTCGAAGAGCTTGCCCAGCACATCGGCCATGCTCGCACCGTCCCTGGTGCCCACCTGAACCTCCTGCGTGCCCAACAGAGGTCGCAGGCGACCATAGACCAAGCAGCGAAGGGAGAAATTCCCCTCCTCCAGCTTTCGCGCGATTCGGTACCCGAGCTGCATCTGGTTCAGTTGCACGACCAGGTACTTGCTCCAGGCAGCCATCGCCGCGGCAACCACTCCTGCCGGCAGGCCGGCCTCTGCCATGTAGCGAGCGAACGCCGCCTGCACTAGCCCGACGGAGCCCGTCACATATTCGGATGAGGTATGGATGTGGCGCGGGCCGTGTCCGGCGTGATACTTCCCGGCGCGAAACAGGTAGTGGGCGAACTCATCGCTGCTGTCCAGGCCCAGGGTGCGGGCGAGCCACACCGTGAAGAAGCGGCGACGCTCTTCCAGATGTGCCTCATCCACGCCCTTCTCCCAGCCCAGGATGGCCGCCGTCTCAGGCACCCGGCGCAGGTAGTCGTAGGTCTCCACCACCAGTTCCGGCCCGCGCCGAAAGAGAACTTCGACGGAACGCGAGGCTGCAACCTTGTCGTCGTCGCCCCACCCTACAAAGCTCAGCATGCGTCGCCATTCGTCCTGGGGTTCCGGCGCCAGGTTGCGCAGCTCTAACCCGTCGTCCATCGTTCTCTCGTGTTTTCTCTGGAGCAGGTGTGGTCGAAAAACCGGTGTGCGCATTGTACTTCTGTCTTTGCAGGGAAGGCAAGTGGTTTCAGCGGGCGAGGACCAGCCGATCGAGGCAGCTATTCCATCCCTTGTCGTGGTCGTCTCGTGCTTTCTCGGTCGGGAAGAGTTCATGCGTGACGACAACCTCCGTGGCATTCCCGATATCGTGAAATTCGACGGTCACGAGCGTTTCACCGAACTCAGGCTCCGACTCCCAGCGCCATGTGTACGCGAGCTTTTCCGGAGGGCGAACCTCGCGGTACACTCCTGTGAGGTAGAAGATGTCCCCGTCCGGGGCCTTCCTTACCCCCAGACAGTATTTGGAAACGCTCTCGGCCTGCTTGGCATCGGACGTTAACCAACATCCGGGACTTAGCGCTTTCTAGCAACAATAAGATCGCGGGGGCTTCGAGCCGGATGACCTCCACGTCTCGAAAGCCGGTCTCTGCCAGAAGGGACTGATATTCCCGCTCTCTTCTCTCCGGAGAGCTGCTTGAGGAGACTCTCCGCCTGCTCGCCTATCCGAAGTTTCATTTGACCGAGGAGAAGATTCGTGGGCTCCTCGAAGAGGACCTGGTCCCTTTTCCCGAGACTGTCATCATCCGGCGCCAGCCTTGCGTCCGGCTTCGTGATCCGGACGATCTCAGTTTGGTAGCCTGCGCGCTGACGGATCGCGCCCGTTATCTGGTCACTGGAAACGCCGATCTCCTCAGCCGAGGGCAGATCCGGCAGGTCGAGGTGATCCGCCCCGCGGAATTCATGCGCCGCGTCGCCTGATCAGAACCGCTCTTCAGGAAGGGCGCAGCAAGCGGCGCCGCTACGATAAGGATTACTCTAACACTCGGATTGAATAGAGCATCCTAGGGCCACGGGATAGACTATACCGTCACAACGACGGAGTTCAACCGATACTCTTGGGCCCTGGCATAGGTTTTCTCCGCTCGAGTATCATTCGCATGCCATTCTTAGGCCGCAATGTGGTGGACGCCTGCGGCTGAATCCCCACCGCGTGGCCGGGCAAGAGCCGCATTTGCCACCGCTGAGCCAGACTGGCGATCACCAGCATGCCTTCCATCCAGACAAAGCCTTCGCCTATGCATCCCCGTGGACCGCCACCAAAGGGGAAATAGGCGAATTCGGGTCGTTCAGCCTTTGCGGCCGGAAGCCATCGGAGAGGGTCAAAGCGGAATGGGTCAGAAAAGTACCGGGGATCGTGATGCATCACATACTGGCTGAGGAAAACAAAGGAGTTGCCCGGGACGAAGTAACCGCCAATCTCACAATCGCTCAGGACCCGTCGATACATGACCCAGATTGGCGGATAGAGGCGCAACGCCTCTGCAAAGACCATCTCCGTATACTGCAGGTGCTCGAGGTCCTCTACTCTGGGAGGCCTCCCTGCCAGCACGCAGTCCAGTTCGGTGTGGAGCTTCGCCTCCACATCCGGGTGCTGCGAGAGCAGGTACCATGTCCACGTGAGGGCGTTGGCCGCCCCAAAATGCCCTGCCAACAAGAGGGTTCTGATTTGATCCCGCAATTGTACGTCGGTCATGGCGCACTCGCCTCCCTCGCCATCACGGGCATGCAAGAGGATCGACAGAAGATCGCTGCTGTCTTTGCCGCTTACTTGGCGCTGATTACTCACCCGGAAGGTGGTGGCATTCACCCGGCCCAGCGCCCTCTGAAAGCGGCGAGTGATGGGGAGCGGGAATCTCTGCAGCACTCCAGCGAGCGGGGCCGTGATCCTATCGTTCAATTCTAGAATTGTGGCGAACGCCTTAACGATCTCCCTCGCCTCCGAATCCATATCAGCGCCAAAGAATGTGTTGCCAACGATCGCCAGCGTCAGTTCTCCCATCTCGTGCGCAATGTCGAGGGTGGCACCATCCTTCCAACGTTCGCGCGTTCGGACCGCACAGTCCGTAATCACCGCTCCATAGCTCGCAAGGTGCTGGGGATCAAAGGCAGGTTGAATAAGCCGTCTCTGGCGCCGATAGACATCCCCATCGGTGGTGACCACGCCTTCTCCCAGCAAGGATCCCAGCCAACTCTTCCTAGGAATACGCTTCTGGCTTTGTCGTTGCACGGGTCCCGGGCTCCTGACGAAATTCCGATGGTGGGTGACTAACACCTCTTTGACGAAGTCTGGATGATTCAGGATGTAGAAGTGCGGGGATTGGCCATACAGAAGAGTCATATAAAAGTGCCACGGGCCTAATTTGACATGAGCGATATCACCATAGTCGCGAGCGACACGCATCAAAAAGCCGATGGGGTCTTGCCGGATTGCCAACACATCTCCCCAGTGCAAATGTTTGGGACCAGGGGGATGAAGAGCGGTCGTCATATCAACCTCCAAGGAATTCGGTGCTCGATTCTCTTAAGCGAGCACCGACTAGCGAAGTCGAATCCTTGTAGGGAAAGACGAGGTTGTAGAACGAACAGCAATGCAGCAATGCCAGCAACCAGATGAGGGGACTTGAGGAGCAATCTCATTCCGTGTCGGCCGCCTTCTTACAACGCCTGCGCCAATCGATCGAGGGAGCTATTCCATCCTTTGTCGTGGTCATCGCGGGCTTTCTCGGTCGGGAACAATTCGTGTGTGACCGCGACATTCGTCGAGTTCCCCCGGTTGCGAAACATGACGGTGACACGAGTTTCTCCAAGTTCGGGTTGTGACTCCCAGCGCCACGTGTACACGAGCTTTTCTGGGGGGCGAACCTCGCGGTACGCTCCTGTAAGGTAGAAAATCTCCCCATCCGGCAGCTTTCTCATCCCCAGTCGGTATTGTCCGCCCACCCGCAGGTCCACCTCGGCGCTTGGGGTCGAATAGCCGACGGGGCCAAACCACTTCTTCACCGTTTCCGGGTCGGTCCACGCCCGAAAGATTTTTTCACGGGGGGCCGTGAATGTACGCGTCAGATGGAGCGTGGCTACTGGGCTCGGATTCGGCTTGGCCATCGGTGTTCCTCCTCTGGCTTTACTCCGGAAGTCCCCCT
>JBGPUH010000138.1:0-6484 GCA_041491025.1 Methylomirabilis sp. (SeqCode) | reverse complement strand
GCCGTTTCTTCGGTGTCAAGGCAAGATCCTCCTCTCGACGGTAGAACGCCATGCCCCAGTCTGTAACCGCCCTCGCCCACCGCACCAGTCCATACAGGGGCAGAAATAATACCTGTAATGCAACATAGTCCCTATTATTGAGCGGTCTGGAAGATTCGTCTTGCGCTCTGTTGCCGCCCGGATAGAATCCCGAACGTCTCGGGTGGTTGCCGGGTCGCGGGTTCCCGGCCGAAGGCAAGGAGTGGGTACTGGTGGAGAACATCAGACAAACCGTGAAGCGCGTGTGGGGCTACGATGCGCTCCTCCCGTTGCAGGAAGAGGCCATAGGGGCGGTGCTGGCGCGGCGGGACTCCATCGTCATCCTACCGACGGGGGGCGGGAAGTCGCTCTGCTATCAGGCGCCGGCGGCGGCGATGGGGAAGCTGGCCGTGGTGGTGTCGCCCCTCATCGCCCTAATGAAGGACCAAGTGGACGGTCTCACCGCCGCCGGGGTGCCGGCCGCCTTCCTGAACAGCAGCCTGACGACCGACGAGCGACGGCTGGTGGAGGCCAACGTGGCCCGCGGGCGGTACCACCTCCTGTACGTGGCCCCTGAGCGGCTGGTGCTTCCTTCCTGCTTGGGGTTGCTGAGGCGAGCCGGAGTGGCGTTCTTCGCGATCGACGAAGCGCACTGCATCAGCCAGTGGGGGCACGACTTCCGGCTGGAGTATCGGCAGCTCAGGGTGGTGCGGGAGGCCTTTCCGGACGTGGCCATCCATGCCTTCACGGCCACGGCCACGCCGCGGGTGCGCGCGGACATCGTCACGGAGTTGGCGCTGCGGGAGCCCGAGATCCTGGTTGGGAGCTTCGACCGCCCGAACCTGGTCTACCGGGTGCGCCGGCGCACGGATCGGCTGCGGCAGGTCACGGAGGCGTTGGAGCGCCACCGGGGAGCGGCCGGGATCGTCTACTGCATCCGCCGGGCGGAGGTGGATCAGCTCGCCGAGGCGCTGCGACAGCGTGGGTACCGGGCAGTAGCATATCACGCCGGGTTGGCCGATGCCGAACGACGACGCGCTCAGGACGACTTCATCACGGAACGGGCGGATGTAGTGGTGGCCACGGTGGCGTTCGGGATGGGCATTGACCGGTCCGACGTGCGCTACGTAATCCACGCCGGAATGCCCAAGTCCATCGAGCACTACCAGCAGGAGGCGGGCCGGGCCGGGCGCGACGGCCTGACGTCGGAGTGCCTACTGCTCTACTCCGGCGGCGACTTCGGCCTGTGGCGGTCCATCCTGATGGCGGAGGGGCTGCCGGCGCCGGGTGCCTTGCCGAAGCTCGGGGAGATGTATGACTACTGCCAGGGCGCCGCCTGTCGGCACCGCTTCCTGGTGGAGTACTTCGGCCAGGTATACCGCGCGGACACGTGCGGGGCCTGCGACGTCTGCCTCGGCGAGATTGCCGTCGAGGACGGCTCGGCGGCGCTGGCGCGGCAGATCCTCGCCTGCGTCGCAGAGATGGGGGAGCGCTTCGGCGCCGACTACGTGGCAGACGTCCTGCGAGGGGCCGAAACCGCCCGGATCGCGAGGATGCGCCACGACCGGCTGGACGCCTACGGCGTACTGCGACAGTACCCGAAGGCGGCGGTGCGGAACTGGATTGAGCAGCTCGAGGGACAGGGGTGTCTGGCACGTGGCGAGGGCGAGTACCCAACGCTCGACGTGACCGCACGGGGCCATCGGGTCCTTCGGGGAGAAGACGCAGTGCCGCTCCTCCGGACGGTCGCCCGGCCCGCGCGCCCGGCCGTGCCGCCGGGCCTGGGCCGAACGAGCGATGAGGATCTGTTCGAGACGCTCCGCGCCCTGCGTCGGACCATGGCCGAAGAGCGGGGCATCCCACCCTACCTCATCTTCAGCGACGCCAGCCTGCGGGAGATGGCGCGAGAGCGCCCCACCACCGAGGAAGCCTTCCTGCAGATCAAGGGGGTCGGCCTGCGCAAGCTCCAGGAGCTCGGCCCGCGCTTTCTGGCCTGCATCCGCAAACACGGAGACACCTCCGCGGGCGACACTTCGCCTCTGCCCTGAACCGCCCGCTCGTCCCGTCCCCATTCTCGCCTCCAGCGTGTCTTACGTCGACACGAATGACCACGAAAACGGCCGGGTCCTCATTACACTAGCCGCCGCCGGCGTAAAAGCAGCCTCCTGATTCGGGGGCAGGGCATTCTCCTGAGAAAGAGCGCCCTATCGGCGCGGGAGAGGACAAAGTCAAGGTGAAAGGCAGAAATTTACGGCCAGCCCTCGGTGCTGGGGCCCGCGAGAAAAGGTGCCAGACACCGTTTCCGTGCCAGTGCTCAACGTGGAGGCACCGTCAGCCGACCCCTGTGGCGCCTCTGGATCACATGTATCTGAAAACAAAGCGAAAGACCAGGGTGAGTTCTTGACACTGTGACATGTGCTCCACCATCAATTCCTCATTCTTTCCAATCAGATAACCCATGACACAACCGAGGCGCGATCGTCCCCGCTGATCACCATTCCTATTGATGATGACGAGCTGAGTCGAGCTGCTGTGACACGTGTCCTCGGAGAAATCTTCGCCAGCAGAAGCTCAGAGACCCGATCTGCCCCGGCAGTCAGCGTCCCAGGCAGAGTTCTAATCGAGTGACATGAAACTGCTGGCACCGAGCGGGAGGATCGCCCCCCAATTCAAGCACATCTCAGGTAGGCACTGCCCTCGGACTGGGGCAATGGTGGGGTGGAGCTTCCAAAGGTCTCTTGCTACAGTCAGGGAGGCATGCAGAAGAGGACCGGTATGCCTAATGGACTTCGTCAGCCTTCTTGCGACGCGCCCTCAGAGACCCGATGGCCAGGACTAAGGCGGTTGCAGCGCCAAGGCGGCCCGCAGAATAGAAAGATTCAGCTATTGCGGAGTCGCTCCGCCGCCGCAGAAAGCGCGCAGAGTTTCCGGAAGGCGATCTCCGGCGTCGCCACCGGTCGATCGGCGAAGGTTCCGAAGCCGCAGTCGGGGTTGAGAAACATGCGATCGGGACCGATCAGCTCCGCCACTTCACGCACGCGAGTGACGATCTCATCCGGGGACTCCACTTCGATTGACCGAGGGTTGACCGCCCCGAAGCCGATCTGGCAGTCCGGTGGCAGATCTCGCAAGATCGCTGGCGAACCGGCCCGCGGGGTGGCGAACTCAAGCACAAATTGACGAACCTTCATCCGGCGGAAATAGGGAATCAGAGCATCATAGGGCCCCTGAAGTAGGATGTCCTCTTTTTGACTCCAGTTCCCCCGGCACACATGCAGGGCAACGAGAGGGCCTTCGATGCCAGCGACCACCCGGTTGATGAGATCCACCGCGAAGTCCAGTTCGGCTTCCGGGCTCGCGCTTGCGGCAAGTGCCGCGCACATGAACGTGCGCGTCGCCGACTTTCCTGCGAGCACGAGTTCGGTGAGGACCGGCTCATCGAACTGGACGACGTCAGCCCCGGCGTCCGCCAGGGCATGCAGCTCCGCGCGCAGGATCCCCACCACATCCTCCGCCAGCGACTCCCGCGTGGGGTAAGCCACTTCCGATAGGGCCTTGACCCACATCGAGCGGCTGAGGAGGTAGGGACCGGGAAGCGTCACCTTCACCGGCTTGCGCGTATGCTGTCTGAGAAAGTCGAGATCCTCAAGCACGAGAGGCTGCCGGGGACGGAGCTTTCCCACCACCACCGGATTCTTGATGCCGAAGGCCGGAACGTCAAGCGCCCGGAGCAAGTTCTCAAACGCCGCCTTGTCCTCAACGTAGTCCATCAGCTCCGCCATCGACAGTAACCGGAGCCCGTCGATTCGATCGCAGATGAACGAGTAGAAATTGTCCCGGCGCTGCTCGCCATCGGACACGATGTCAACCCCGGCGTCTTCCTGATACTTGATCGCAAGGAGGGTCGCCTCGTCCTGGAGGGCCGCAAGGTCGGCGCGCTTTCTCTTCGTCGCTTCCAAAAGCCACGACGGGCGAGGCCAGCTCCCGACCACGGTCACGGGATAACGCGGCCAGCTCGGCATCATGCCCTTTTGATCGGAATGTGAACCGGGACTTGCCGGACAAGCGACTGCGTCACTGGGGACCGGAGCAGGGTTTCTTCCCAGAGCGCTTGAAGGACATCGTCTTCCGCCTCCGTTTCGACGTAGAGTGACCCCTCGATCCCGCGCAGGCCGGGATGCCCGCTGTCCTCGATCCCTAAGAACACCAGAATATTGTCCGCCTGAGCCTGCAGCGACACTTCGAGGTTCCGGATGTCGATTCCGCGGCGGGACGCCCGCCACTGCAATCCCACAGCCAGGCAGCCGCCCAGAGCTGCCAACACATACTCTACGGCGCTCGGCGCAGGGTCCCCCGTGTCAAAGCTCGCAGGCTGACCCACGGGGAACGAATGGTTACGGACGTAGGCGCGGGACTGCATCCCCCCTGTCCATCGCACACGAACCGTCCAGGCGTAAGATCTGGCTCGATCGAGGTCCACGGGAAACGCTTCGTCATCGGCTTTCTTTCGGATGAAATAGCAATGCACCCCACCGTCGGACGGCTCGATGGCCAGGAGCGTGTGGCCGACGAGGCGGCACCACGCCGGAAGATCCTCTTTGACGCCGGTTTCCCTGCTGCGAACCTCAAGCACGCGGCCAGCCAGCAACGGCTGCATCGCGTTCCGAATGATCAGGAGCAGGCCGCTGCCGCAGTCCAGATCGCCGCCATCGCACACCGCGTCGGCGAACGGCAGGTGACCTTCAACACTCATCATTGGCGTCCATCCAATCCACGTTAATACGTGACGCAGGGGGTTCCGTCTCCGAGGAACTCAACGAGTGTGGCTCCGCCGACGATGACTGCCCCGGCGACGAGATTCCCCTCATCGAGCTTTCGCCTCTTGAAGCAGGGCGAACACACGTACACCTTGCCTCCCGCGTTCACGAAGTTGAGCATCAGGTCCTTCAGAGGGGCAAACCCTTCTTCGCGGATGTCATCGGCATACCCCTTCTGAGAGAGGCGCACGCCCTCCGTGCTCAGGAAGACCATCGTCTCCTTGTCCGATGCAACGGCGGCGTTGGCGATGACGAAAGCAACAGTCGCTCTGTCTGGATTATCCTTCCCATGGGTCAGACTGATGCAGAACTTGCCGGCCATGCTATCTCTCCTTTCGGCGAATCCAGTATTCGGGATGCCTCCAATGCTCCAGGCTGTGCCCGGTCAGCCTGCACCACGCCGGAAGATCCTCGGGAGCTCCCGGGTCCCGAGCAGTAACTTTCAGGACTTCCCTGGGATTCATGGATTGAAGGCGCATCCGCAGTTCCAATACCAGGTCTCCACACCCCATGTCTCCCGCGTCCCACTCAACATCGGAGATTGGACCCTGGAGCGCCTCCGGTTCGGAGGGACCGACGCTACTATCGGAAAGGGACATTGCTATCTCCTCTTCCTGCCCCCATAGACAGGAGGGCGAAGTGGTCCGATCGAAGCCCTCCCGCCCGCTTGCCCATTGCCACCCCTCGCGATAGCACTCATGATGGTTGATATGAGCGAACAGGTGGTCCCTCAGATTCTCACGATTCCGGTTGAGGGCCTTTGCGAGGCATGAGAGACATCTCGGCGCGTTCTTGAAACCCATGACCAGATTCATCACCGCCTGGTGGCCACACAGGGTGGCCCTGCAGGCCACGCACTGGACGCCTTCCACTCGCTCGACAAAGGCCAAGACAGCGTCCGCTCGCAGGGACTCGACCGGATCCGCAACATCATCCATGGTTAATAATGGCTTCCCACCATAATCGGATATCGACCCGCCGCTTCATCAGACCTCGTGAGTTCCCGGTAGGTCAGTTTGCGGACCCACCCTTTGCCTTCAGGATGGACTTTCCCGTCGATTTCGACGTACGCCTTCGGGAGCGCGTTGACGGGCTCGCCATCCTGCCTGGGGGAGAGGACGAGATCCCGGCCAATCGACCACGTCACCCGGCGCTCATCAAGGTTGCCGAAGTAGTAGTCGATCTTCGCCGGATCGTTGCCGTAGGTGCCGTCCGCGGTGGTTCGACGCACCAGGACCTCGTTCTCAGAGTTGGTGGTGAAATCGCCCGCGTACAGATCCGCGACCGCCACGTCGTGCGGAACCCACCCAAGCCCTGGCGCGTAGAACTGCGCCCAACAGTGATAGCTCTGGTCCAGATCCTTCTGATTGAGGTCTGGCTTGAAGAACGAGCCGTACACGATCCGGGCCGGGATGCCCTTCGCCCGAGCGAGCGAGGTCCAGAGCGATTCAAAGTCGGTGCAGTTGCCGGTCCGGAAGATCAGACAGTAGCTGGTGCTGCCGACCGGCGAAGCCTTCTTGGTCTTCGGGTCCTTCACCCAGTAATCCACGTTGTGAAGCACCCAATCATACAGCTTCCGCGCCGCCAGCACGGGATTGGTCTCATTTCCCACGATCTGGTCGGCGAGCAGGCGGATGTTGTCGTCAATC
>JBGPUH010000137.1:0-6486 GCA_041491025.1 Methylomirabilis sp. (SeqCode) | reverse complement strand
GGGGCGCCGCCGCGGAGGCGACAATGGCCGCGAGAGACGAATAGCGAAAGAGGGCGGCGATGAATAGCCAGATGGCGATGAGCAAGAAGGCGACCTTCGCAGAGAGCGCCCACATCACTCCCAGGAACGTGGCAACCCCTTTCCCCCCGCGAAAGCCAAGATACACCGGATACAGGTGACCCAGAAATGTCGCCAGTGCCACGCAGGCGACGAGCGCATCCGGCGTGCCCAGGGCCTGGCTCAATGCGACAGGAGCCCACCCTTTCAGCATATCCAGCGCAAGGGTGATGGCAGCCGCCCCCTTTCCGGCTGCTCGCAGGACATTGGTCGCGCCGATGTTGCCGCTCCCAACCCTTCGAACGTCCACCCCGCTCGATGCCTTGGCCATCAGCAGGCCGAATGGGATGGATCCTACGAGGTAACCAAGAGGGACCAGCCACAGGCGTGTGCTCATTCACCTCCGGACGATAGAAGGTTCATCGATTGAGGTCGATGACTTTCCAGAACTTGAGGAAATAATCGATGCCGGACACGATGCTTAGCCCCATCGCTCCCCACAGACACAGCAGACCGACTGAAGGGAGAGCGACGATTCCCAACCGAGGGGGCCAATCGAGAATCAGAAGGGTCACCGCCGCCACCTCAGCCAGCATCTTGTACTTTCCGAAGCCGCTCGCATCGATGATGATGCTTTGTGAGGCGGCGATCGTCCTGAGCCCGGTGATGGCCAGCTCACGCCCCACAATAAGGACCACCATCCAGGCCGGGGCTCGGCCCACCTGCACCAGCGCGATGAGGGCGGTCGAGATGAGAAGCTTGTCCGCAATCGGGTCCAGTAACTTGCCCAGCGTTGTCACCTGCCGGGTTTTCCGAGCGATCCGGCCGTCCAGCCAGTCGGTAAGGACCGCGGCCAGAAAGATGACCCCCGCGGTGTAATTGGGAACCCGCTCTCCGGCGATGAGAAAGACAATGATGAAGGGAACGAGGAAGATCCTCGCCAGCGTCAGCTTGTTGGGCAGGTTCAAGAGTGCTCCATGGCCTTGTGGACCGCTTGCCACGTGCACCGGCTTATCCCGACGGCGTCTGCTTCGCTGCATCGATGGTTCCTCTTGGTCCGCTTGAAAGGCCCGCGCCCTGTGCCGATCGTCCCTCGAACTCCCGGAGTCGCGATTCCACGTCGCGGAAGGAGGGGCTCTCTGTGTGAAGATCGCGGAGGATCGCCCCCGCGATGTTCACCTGCCCGATCGACTGATAGGCTGTTGCCAGGTCATACTTGACGCCATGATACTCCTCAGCAGGTCGACCGACGATCGACAGCCCTCTGCCCAGCTCATGGATCGCGGCTTCCGCGTCGCCGTTGGCCAGCAGGCAGAGCCCGACCATGTTGCAGGCTCGAAGCGTCAACTGTTCATCCGCTGCGGATCGTCGGAATTCTGCGATCGCATCGTCCAGGAGACCCATCTCGCGGTAGGCAATCCCCAACTGATAGTGCGCCCCGCAGATCTCAGGGGATCGGTCGGCCGGCTGGGTGGCATCGTGGTGCGCCTGGATCTGAATACTCGGAGGGCCTTCTGATCCTGGGACCGAGTCCCCGGATACTCGCCCGGTTTCCAGTTCGCCCATCGGATCGAGGACCGCCTGTTCAGCTTCCGCCATGTCTTGTGGGATGCCCGTCCCCTTCCCGCCAGACTTCTCTTGGAGTTCCAGCTCCTCGAAGAACGCTCTCAAGATCGCCGATCCCTCCGATCCCCCCGGCTGGTCGGACTGAATCACCTCGATCTCCGGGTCGGCTGCAGCACCTCCTGTCAGCGCCATGGACTCCAATGCTGTAAGCCGGCGACTGGCATCCACATTGCCTGGCACGCTGGCAACAAGGCGTCGCAGAAGCGCACGCGCCTCTGCCTCCATCCCATGCTTGAGATAGAAGTCCGTGACGGCGAGGGCCGCAGATGCCCCTCCCGCCGACTCGTCTTTATCGTTCAGAACCGTCAGGCCCTCGTGTTCGGCTTCCCCCGAGAGCTGGAATGTCTCCGATGAAGAACGTTCCCCGGGCTCGAGCGTCAGTCGTCTGCTCTCGTCAATTGCCCCGGTAGGCAATCTCGCCAGCGCATCGGCATCTCCCGGAAAGAGCGCATAGAATCGGCTCAGCGTCCGCTGGCGCTCTTGTTCTCTGCCTGCAGCCAGATGGAGCTCCGCGGCACGCCGAAACGCTGCTTTCGCCTCAGTCGATCGTCCTGATCGCCAGAGCAGTTCTCCGAGCCGTTCCTGAACCAAGGGATGATCCGCGGCAGGGCCCAACTCGCCAAGAAGGGCGATGGCCCGCTCCAGCTCGCCAGACTCGTCCAGGCTGCGAGCCGCGGCATCGAATTCTCCTACGGCTGCCTCCGTGTCGCCTTCGTTGAGGTAGAGCAGACCAAGTCGGCGATGAGCCTCCTGGTGATTCGGATCGCATCGCAGCAGCGCCAGCCATTCCGCTCTGGCCGCGTGAGGCTGCATCTGCTGCTCGTACGATTGCGCAAGGAGCAGATGCGGGAGAGGACTGGTGACATCGATCTTCGCCGCCCGCAACAGAGCGTCTTCCGCCTCCTGGAATCGGCCAGTCTCGAACTCGATGCGACCGAGGCTGTACCACCCGGTGAACGCCTCAGGGGCAGTCTCCACCGTCTGCTTCCACAAGAGCCTCGCGTCGTCGAGTCGCCCCCGCGCACGAACCTCTTGAGCCAGTCGACCGAGAAGGTCCGCTGCTTCTGACTGTCTCCCCTCGCTCGCGAGCAAGGATGCCAACTTGGCCGCCACACCCGTGTCGCCGGGCTCGAGCCGGATCAGACGTTCATAAGCGTCCCGCGCCTGCTTGTCGAGGCCCAGTTTTAGGGATCGCTCTGCGGCTAAGAGATAGTGATGCTTGGCTTCTGCTCGAAGCCCTTCCTCCGCGTAGAGATCGGCGCACGCAACCAGGGCGGAGAGGTTGTCTGGAGCCAGCTTGATGACCTTTTTGTACACGGCGATAGCGCGACAGCGCAACCCCTCGGACCTCAACACACCCACCAGCTTTTGGTAACAGGCGATCGCATCAGACACTGAACCGATGCGGGCGTAGAGATCACCCAGAGTATTGTAGAGGGACGAATTGAATGGATCGGCCCCAAGTATCGCCTCATACTCGGCGATGGCCTTGTCATACCGTCCCTCCTGGGTCAGCGTGATCGCTTTCTGTATCGCCTTCCGTTTTTCGAAACCCACCTCCCACTCCTCAGCCCGTCACAATTGATACGTGCCCGCCCGCTCATCTTGGGGATACCGTAGCAAAGACCGAAGGAGCATGTCAAGGTTGATGCCGAGCGGCATCAGCGACGGAAGGTCCAGTCCTCGGAGGTATAGCGACTGGCAGCCAATTGCTCGGACAGCTCACGCTCCTCCTGCTCAAGCGCGGCCTCAGCAAACTCGACCCCCATCCCACAGGCAAACCCTTCTCTGATCGCCCCCTCGACGTCAACGCGATCGGGGAACCGCCCGATGGCCTCTCGCAACGTGCCGACCATCCCGAGAGCGTCTACTGTTGAGGCCCGCCCTTGATGCCGAAGGAGCAGAAGGAGCTCGGCGGGGTCAAAATCCAACAGGATACTGCCCTGTTGAAGAAGGGCTGAGGGAAATCGTCGCTGCGCCGAACCGATCACCTTTCTCCCGCCGACCAAGACCTCATGCCTCGCGATGGCGGAGAAGCAGAAAGGGGATTGCGCACGGCCGGCAGGTCCTGGAGCCATCCCGATGGTGGCCGCCAAGCCGAGTGTCTCAAGGCCCAGCTTTAGACACGAGTTGATTCGGCGATAGCTCTCCACAATCGAGAACTCCGTCCACGGGGGGCGCAGCGGGATGACCAGGCTATAGGTCAGGTCCCGCTGGTGCAGGACGGCGCGGCCGCCTGTGGGTCGGCGCACGAGACACACCGAGGATGCATGACAGGCGCCAAGATCGATGTCACTGCTCCGCTGGAAGTACCCAATGGAAAGGGTTGGGGCCTTCCACGAGTAAAAACGCAGGATCGGACGATCCCGGCACAGGGTGGCAAGCGCCTCGTCCACCCCCATATTGGTAGGGCCGCCGGAGGCGCCCATCCTCAGAAGCCTGCCTGTCACACCCATCCGTCACTGTGTGTGGCTCCGGCGCCTCCTAGAGACCAGGGCCAGAGTCAGGGTCACGGGCTATTCGAGGCCTCTCCGCTCAGCCCCGCGCGGTGCGGTGGCGGCGAAGGCTCACGCCTTTTCGATATCACGGTGTCGAATGGTGACCAAGTATCCGGACCCCCGAAAATGACCGGCGAGCTGTTCTGCAAGGAACACCGACCGATGACGCCCCCCGGTGCAACCGAGTGCGATGGTCAAGTAGGCACGGCCCTCCTCTTCGTACAGGGGGGTGACGAAGTTGAAAAAATCCAACAGGCGCTCCAGGTAGGGCTTCGTCGCAGCCGCCTTCATGAGAAACTGGCCGACCTGCGGATCAAGGCCGGTGAGCGGTCGCAGGTCATCGATGAAATGGGGGCTGGGGAGGAAGCGGGTATCAAAGACCAGGTCTGCGTCGAACGGGAGCCCGTGCTTGTAGCCGAAGGAGACCAGAGAGAGCGTGAGCTTGGCCGTGCCGGACTGAACGACGAACGCCTGGGAGAGGAACCGCTTCAGCTCGTGAATGGTCAGGGCGCTCGTATCAATGATGAGGTCCGCCTCCTGCCGAAGTCGAGCCAGCATGTCTCGTTCGGCGGCGATCCCGATCAGGGCCGACTTTCCCGCCGCCAGCGGGTGCGGGCGTCGGCTCTCGCTGAAGCGGCGCACCAGGGCCTCATCCCTCGCGTCAAGGAAGACGATCTTGACAGCGTGGCCTTCAGCCCGCAGCATCGCCAGGCTGTCGAAGAGCGAACTCAGGAACTCCCCCTCCCGGACGTCAATGACGAGGGCTACCCGCTCAATGACGCCCTCCGACTGGGTGCACAGTCGAACGAAGGTGGGGATCAATGTGGTGGGCAGGTTATCGATGCAGAAAAAGCCGATGTCCTCCAGGCACTTGATCGCTTGGCTCTTACCGGCCCCGGACATCCCGGTGATGATCACAACCTCGGCCACTTTCACCTTACCGCGCCCTTCACACTCGCGATGCTGTCACGCCCGTCACACCGCGTCTCGTGGGATACCATGTCGTTCTACCGCGATGCGCTTGCGAGCCAGGCAGGTCCGTCCTGTCTTGCCTCTCCTCCTAGCGGCCGTCCTGGCGGTTCATGAAAGGTTGCCGGCATTCAGTCCTTAGGCTCGATCAAGCCGTAGTCTCCATCCTGCCTCCGATAGAGGACATTCACCTCTTGGGTGCGCGCGTTTCGGAAGACGAAAAAATTGTGGCCCAACAGGCTCATCTGAATGGCGGCCTCCTCAGGAGAGAGAGGCTTCATGGCGAAACGCTTTGTCTTGACGATGCGGGGGCCATCTTCAGAGAAGGGTTCGGCCTCCGCAGGTGATGCCTCATGAGGCAACCGCGATCGACCCGAGCCCCGGCCGGAGTGGCCGGCGATCTTCTCCTTGTAGCGTACGATCTGGCGTTCCATCTTGTCGGCCACCAGATCGATGGAAGTGTACAAGCTGCTGCTGGACTCTTCACCCCGGATAGTCAGATCCCTCACGCGAAGGGTGACCTCTGCAATCTGCCGGTGCTTCTGGATTGAGAGCACGACATGAGCTGAGGTAATCTGGTCCACGAACTTCTGCAGCCGCGCGACCTTCTCCTCCGCGTACCGCCCAAGCGCTTCGGTGATCTCGAGATTGCGCCCGGTGATAGTGATCTGCATCGGGTGGCTCCTCGTCGAAGAGAAGGGGCGTCTTATGAGACTTGGCGACGTTGGTTGGACGAGGGGATCTTGAGCTGGCCACGGTACTTGGCCACCGTCCGGCGGGCGATCTCGACCCCATGCATTCTGGCCAGGATCTCCACGACCTTCTGATCGCTCAAGGGTTTATGGGAGTCCTCTCCCGTGAGGTACCGGCGGACCAAGTCCTTTACCTTGAGAGAAGAGACGGTGTCGCCGCCGGTCGATGGAACACCACGGTGGAAAAAGTATTTCAGCTCGAAGAGTCCCTGAGGGGTCTGGACATACTTGCTCGTGGTGACTCGACTGACTGTTGATTCATGCATCGCGATGTCATCCGCGACTTCCCGAAGCGTCAGCGGCCTCAGGTGAGAGATCCCGTAATCGAGAAAATCTCCCTGAAATTTCACAAGGCTTTCGCTTACCTTTAAGAGCGTCCGTTTCCGCTGCTCAATGCTCCGGATGAACCACAGCGCGGAGCGCATCTTCTCTTCGACATAATCCCTGGCCTCCCGCGGGACGAGGCCTCGCTTCGAAAGGATCTCGCGATAATATGGACTGACGCGGAGCCGGGGGAGGCCATCTTCATTCGCCGTGACCACGAAGCGGCCGTCGATTTTGAGAATATACACATCCGGCGTGAT
>JBGPUH010000136.1:0-6496 GCA_041491025.1 Methylomirabilis sp. (SeqCode) | reverse complement strand
TGGCCGCGTCGCGCTGTCTGGACCCACGGCGAACCTGAAAGCAGATCCCCACGTGAAGAAGGCCTACCTGGGATTGTAAGCCCACCCCTCAACCCCACCTTCTCCCCGCTGGGGAGCCTTCGACGGGCGCTCGGCTGAGCCCTTCGACATAGCTCAGGACAGGCCTGTCGAAGTCTCAGTCGAGCGAAGGAATGGATGGGGGCCACGGGTTTTAGCCAGGATGAGATGGTCATGGATGCTGGTGGCGTGGACTCTTTTGCTGGCGAATGTATCGGTGTGCGCGGCGCAGACCGGCAAAGAGCTCTACGAAGCTGCATGCGCGTCCTGTCACGGACGCGACGGTCGAGGGGCGCCGGAAGGCACGCGGATAGAAGTCCCCCTGCCGGACTTCTCCGACTGTTCATTCGTGACCGTCGAAACGACCGGGAACTGGATGGCGCTGGTTGCAGAGGGCGGGCCAACACTGGGACTCTCGAGCCAGATGCCCAGCTTTGCCGATTCCCTCTCCGAAGACCAGATGCGCGAGATCATCGCCTACGTGCGCGAATTCTGCCCCGATGCCTCCTGGCCAGCCGCTGACCTGAATTTCCCCAGGTCTCTCGTGACCGGCAAAGCCTTTCCAGAGGACGAGATAGTCCTGAACGTCAGCTTCGAAAAGAGCCGTGAGTCTCGATCGCTGGTCAATGAGTTCACCTTCGAAAAGCGGCTTGGATCGCGCGGGATGGCTGAGGTCACTCTGCCGATCGTCTACAACGACCCCAGGGGTGGCGCAACGACCGGAGGGGTGGGCGACCTCACGCTCGCCTATAAACATGTCTTGCTGGCCAGTCGGGAGTACGGCGCCATCGCGTCGCTTGCGCTCGACCTCGTCTTGCCCACCGGCGACCGCGATCGCGGACTGGGCGATGGGACGGTGGGTTTGGGGCCGTCCCTCCGTGCGGGGAAGACCCTGGGTCCATTCGTTTTACAGGGAGAGATCAAGGCGGTCCTGCCGGCAGACGTGGACCTTGCTCCACGCCGGCTCCTGTACCGCGTTGCGCTCCAACTCCCCCTTTCCTCACTGAAGAGCGGCTGGGTCCCGGCCCTTGAGTTTGAGGCCGACACCAAGATCGAAGGGCAGGGGCGCGACGTCTATTCCCTGGCGCCGATGCTCTATAAGGGGCTGTCCAAGCGGGGGCACATCGCCTTAGCGGTTGGTGCGAAAATCCCGGTGGCCGGGGCGCAGTCATTTGACTACCAGATCGGAGCTTTCCTCTTATGGGAATACCTTGACGGTGGCCTGTGGTGGTGAAGATTCGTTGCCGGTAGCCGAAGATGGCCCAACATAAGTTTCTGCTTGATGAGAAGGAGCTTCCGAGCCACTGGTACAACATCCAGGCGGATCTGCCGTTCCCCCTCCCACCGGTGATCCACCCTGGGACGAAACAACCGATCGGTCCTCAGGACCTAGCGCCCCTGTTTGCCATGGAGCTGATCAAGCAGGAGGTGAGCCGGGAGCGCTGGATCGAGATCCCGGAGGAGGTGCGGGAGGTCTATAAGCTCTGGCGCCCGTCCCCTCTCTACCGAGCTGTCCGGCTCGAGCAAGCGCTCGACACGCCGGCCCACATCTACTACAAGTGGGAGGGGGTCAGCCCAGCCGGCAGCCACAAGCCGAATAGCGCAGTGGCGCAGGCATTCTTCAACAAGCGGGAAGGGGTAGAGCGGATCACGACCGAGACCGGAGCGGGGCAGTGGGGCAGCGCCCTGGCGATGAGCTGTAGCTTCTTCGGCATCGAGTGCAAGGTCTACATGGTGAAGGTCAGCTACCAGCAGAAGCCCCACCGCCGCGTCCTCATGGAGAGCTGGGGGGCCACGGTCATTCCTAGCCCGAGTCCGAGCACCGGCGCCGGGCGCGCCGTCCTCGCCAGAGACCCCGACTCCCCGGGCAGCCTCGGCATCGCCATCAGCGAAGCGGTCGAGGAGGCAGCCAGCCGGGAGGACACCAGGTATGCGCTGGGCAGCGTGCTCAACCACGTCTTGCTCCATCAGACGGTCATCGGGCTGGAGACACAGCGACAGTTCGAGTTGGCCGGAGAATCCCCGGACATCCTCGTGGGCTGTGTCGGTGGCGGCTCGAGCTTGGCGGGATTGAGCTTCCCCTTTCTCAAGGACAAGCTCTCGGGGAAGAACACGAACCTCCGGGTCATCGCCGTGGAGCCGATGGCCTGCCCCAGTCTGACAAAGGGTGCCTATGTCTACGACTTCGGGGACTCCGCCGGAACCACTCCGCTCCTCAAGATGTACACCCTCGGGCACTCCTTCATCCCTGCGCCGATACACGCGGGCGGCCTCCGCTACCACGGCATGGCTCCCCTCGTTTGCGCCCTCTACGATCATCGGGTGATCGAGGCCGTGGCCGTTCACCAGCTCCCCACCTTCGAGGCGGCGCTGCAGTTCGCGAGGACCGAGGGCATCCTCTCGGCGCCCGAGCCCGCTCATGCCATCCGGGTGGTGATCGACGAAGCCCTCAAGTGCAAGACGTCGGGTGAACGCAAGGTCATCGGCTTCGTCCTGTGTGGTCACGGCCACTTCGATCTTGGGGCCTACGACGCCTATCTGCAAGGCAGGCTCCAGGACTTCGAGTATCCCGAGACCAAGATCAGGGAGGCCCTGGCGTCCCTCCCGAAAGTCGAGTAAAGGGGGGGGACCTCGTAGTGACCAAATGCCGATCTCGTATCTCAGCCACTGACTGACCGCCTGATGCCTGCCCTAAGCCGGGTTCAAGCGTCGGATAGGCTCTCCTCCGGATGACCTTCATCCCTCTCGCCATATTCCTGGCCACCTACGTTGCCCTTGCCCTGGGCGGCCTCCCTGGGCTTCGCGTGGATCGGACCGGGGCGGCGATCATCGGCGCGGTATTGATGGTGGTCTCGGGTGTCGTGTCAATCCCGCAGGCCATCGGCGCGATCGATTACAATACGCTCATCCTCCTGTATGGGATGATGCTCATCGCTGGCAACCTCCGGCTCGCAGGCTTCTTCCGGCTCACGGCAGCGTGGGTGCTCGAGCGCGCCCACCGGCCCATGACGCTGCTCCTCGGTGTGACGGTGTCGGCAGGCCTTCTTTCCGCCTTCTTCGTCAACGACATCGTGTGTCTCGTGCTTACCCCGCTGGTCATTACGGTCGCCCAGCAGGTGGATCTTGATCCGCGCCCCTACCTGCTGGCGCTTGCCTCCGGCTCCAATGTTGGCAGCGTGGCCACGATCACCGGCAATCCGCAGAACATGATGATCGGCAGCCTCTCCGGGCTGTCGTATCTTACGTTCCTCAAACATCTCGCGCCGGTGGCCATCCTGGGGTTGGGGGTCACAGTGGGAGTGATCGCCCTGGTGTACCGGAACGAGCTCCGCCCCAAGAGCCTGCACCCCCCGCGTATCCACCGGGCCCGCATCCATCGGCCGCTCCTGTGGAAGGGAAGCCTCGTCAGCGCCGCGGTCCTGATCGCCTTTCTCCTGGGCTTCCCGGTGGGCCTCGTCGCGGTCTGTGGCGGGGCAGCACTCCTGATCACGCGCCGGGTGAAGCCGGCAAAGATGTATGCGGCAGTAGACTGGAACCTTCTCGTCCTCTTCATCGGCTTGTTCATTGTCGTCGAAGGGGCTGAGCAGGGCGGTCTCACCGCGAAGGCATTCCAGGCGGCCGGTCATCTCAACCTCCAGCGGCCGGTCGTCCTCACAGGTCTGGTGGCGCTCCTTTCGAATCTCTTCAGCAACGTCCCGGCGGTCCTGCTGTTCCGCTCGCTCGTTCCCTCCCTTCCCCATCCTGACACTGCATGGCTGACGATTGCGATGGCGAGTACCCTGGCTGGCAACCTCACCCTCCTGGGCTCCGTCGCGAACCTCATCGTGGTGGAGCAGGCCCGGGCGCACCGCGTCGAGATCAGCTTCTGGGAGCACGCGCGGGTCGGTATCCCGCTCAGCCTGATCACCCTTGCGCTTGGCATCGTCCTACTCTCGTTCACTACCCTGTAGCGGGAAAGCCGATGCGCGTTGGAACTTTTTCGGGAACATTGCGCGATTGCATGCTGTCTAAGAGACTGTGTGGATAGCTGGCAGTTCTCTGGGTAACCTGTGCTCTGATCCTGACTCGAGCACTTCAGATCGTGCCATCGGTTGATAGAGCCGTGGGTGTGACAGAGTCCCACAAGGAGATGGGTGATGAATCGTTTGGTGACTTCCCTCAGCACCGTCTTGCTGGTATCAGTCGGCTTGGTCGCCTCGGCTCAGGAGCCTCAGAGTGGAGCGTCCGCGAGGGCGGCAGCGCAACAGGTCCTGCCACTCTCTGAGGTGGTCCTGTATTCGAGCGGTGTTGGCTACTTCCAGCGCGACGGATCGATTGACGGGCGGGGTGAGGTGGAGCTGCGGTTCAAGGTAGACAGCATCAACGATCTGCTCAAAAGCATCGTGGTGCAGGATTTCGACGGTGGGCAGGTTGCGGCGGTGACATATGATTCCCGCGACCCGGTGACCAAGACGCTCAAAAGCTTTGCGGTAGACCTGACCACGAACCCTACTCTGGGCCAACTACTTGACCAAATCCGTGGCGAGCGGATCGAGATCGCCGCGCCGAACCCGGTTCGCGGTGTCATCGTTGGCGTCGAGAAGAAACGGGAGAGAATGGGCGAGAAGGAACTGGGGGAGATTGAATACCTGAACCTCTTGACCGCTGACGGCCTCCGCTCTATGCCTTTAGGCCAGGTCCAGCGCATCCAGATCGCCAATGAGCAACTCGGCGCCGAGCTGCGGCAGGCGCTCGAAGTGTTGGCCTCGAGTCACGACCTGCAGAAGAAGACCGTGAAGTTGGAGTTCGACGGCAAAGGCCACCGGCGCGTGCGAGTCGCGTACATCGCCGAGACTCCCGTCTGGAAGACCAGCTATCGTCTGGCGCTCTCCGAGACGAAGCGGCCGTTCCTGCAGGGTTGGGCGATCGTGGAGAACACGACAGATGAGGACTGGGAGAACGTGAGGCTGTCGTTGATCTCAGGACGGCCGATCTCGTTCAGGATGGACCTGTACGAGCCGCTCTATGTGAAACGCCCGGTTGTCGTCTCCGAGCTGTACGAGTCACTGCGGCCACAGGTGTACGAACAGGCGACAGCGGAACCAAGCGCAAGGCCGGCGGATCTCGAGGAGGCGCGAAAGTCGCTTGGTACTCTTGGCCGAATGGCCGCGAAGCGCGCAATGCCGTCGCCGGCGCCACCACCGGCCATGCGCGCCGCGGGGGTCGAGCTTGAACAGGGCGTCACCTCGGCCGCGCAAGCAATGGAGGCGGGAGAGCTCTTCGAGTACACCATCTCCACGCCTATCTCTCTTGCGAGACAGAAATCGGCCCTGTTGCCGATCGTGAACGGGGAGATAGAAGGCGCCAAACTCTCCATCTACAATGAACGGGTGCACGCCAAATACCCGCTGAACGGCTTGCGGCTGAAGAACTCCACAGCGCTGCACCTGATGCAGGGGCCGATCACCGTCTTCGACGGCGGGATTTACGCCGGCGACGCCCGCATCGAGGACCTTCCACCAGGCCAGGAGCGGATCATCAGCTATGCCCTCGACCTCAAGGCCGAGGTGGTCCCCCAAGCCACACCGGAAAAGGAAGAGGTCGTCGCGGCAAGCCTCCGCAAAGGGACCCTGCTGGTGACACGGAAATCAGTGGAGGAGAAAACCTATCAGGTGCGCAATCGTGACCAGAAGGCCAAGGTCGTGCTGATCGAGCATCCCCTCCGTTCCGACTGGCGGCTCGTCGAGCCGGGAGAGCCTGCCGAGCGCACGCGAGATGCGTACCGCTTCAAGATCTCGATTGATGCCGGAAGCGGGGCCCAGTTACGCGTGCGGGAGGAGAAGCAGACTCAACAAACCGTGCGGCTGATTGACTCCGGCTCGGAGACGATCGGCTACTATCTGCAGGCCAAACAGGTCAATCCCAAGGTGAAAGAGGCGCTGCAAAAGGTTGTCACCCTGCGGGATCGCCTCGACCAGACCGCTGCCAGTCGTGGGCGGCTCGACCAGCGGATCAAGGACATCACCCAGGAGCAGACCCGCCTCCGAGAAAACATGGCTCGGCTGGCGCAGAACTCGGAGTTGTATAACCGCTATGTGAGCAAGCTCGACCAGCAGGAAACCGAGATCGAAAAGTTGCGGAAGGAGATTGAGACCCTGAAGGCCACGGAGGACAGGCAGAAGCGTGAGTTGAACGATTACCTGCTGGGGCTCGACCTTGACTGAGACAGGCCTGGCCTTGGGAGCATAGACGACAAAAGATTCAACCCCAACCTAATAGAGGAGGATAGGATGAGAAAAGACAGGACCGTTCGTCTTGGCAGGATCAGATCAGAATGGGTGCTCTCATTGATTCTGCTTCTGGCCACCCTGACCGTCGGAACTGTCGTCCAGGCAGTGGAGCTGGGGGACAAAGCGCCTGATTTTACGCTCCCCAGCACCAAGGGAGACCCGATCAGCTT
>JBGPUH010000135.1:0-6498 GCA_041491025.1 Methylomirabilis sp. (SeqCode) | reverse complement strand
GATGGAAGAAGTGCCCGACATCCCGCGTCGGACCACGCCGTTCGGTGTGGCGATGTACGGGCCGTTCCCTGGGGCGCCTTTCGACCCGGACGTGGTGCTGGTGCGAGGCCGGGCCAAGCAGGTGATGCTCGTGGTCGAAGCGACGCGCATGGCAGGAATCGGCCCTGACGTGGCTGTGAGACCGCGCCCGACGTGCGCGATGCTCCCGGAAACGATGCAGCAAGATCGAGCCACTATCAGCTTTGGCTGCATCGGCAACCGGGTCTATACCGGACTTGGTGACGACGAGCTGTACGTCGCCATCCCCGGCCACAAGGTCTCCGAGGTGGTGAGCAAGCTCGCGACAGTCGTCATGGCTAACCGCGAGCTGGAAAAGTTTCATCGAGGACGCCAGGCGGCTGGCTAGAGATTCCGAGATGCCGCGGCTGCTCCTGCTCATCCCCACCACTACCTACCGAACCGAGGCGTTCGTCGAAGCCGCCTGTGGGCTCGGGGTGGAGGTCGTCGTGGCATCCGACCGCCCCAACGCGCTTCAACACGCCCTCCCGGATGGTCTGCTGACGCTCAACTTCTCGAAGCCCGACGTGGCTGCCCGCAAGGTGGCTGAGTTTTCGAGGCGTCATCCCATTGATGGCGTCGTGCCGGTTGACGACCCGACCACAGTGGTCGGGGCTGCTATCGCCAAGGCACTGGGGCTGCGTTCGAATTCCGTCGAGTCCGCCTACGCTGCCCTGAACAAGTCGGTCATGCGGGAACTCCTGAGCCGGGCGGGCGTGCCGAGCCCGCGCTATTGGCTCGCCTCCCTTGACGATGACCCCGCCTTTGTGGCCCGAATGGTTCGCTACCCATCGGTCTTGAAGCCCACGGTCCTCTCGGGTAGCCGTGGGGTGATCCGGGCCAACGATCCCGCCCAGTTCGTGAATGCCTTCCGCCGCATTGAGGCCATCCTGCGCACCCCGGATGTCGCCGCAATGGGCGACGAGGCCCGGCAGATCCTTGTGGAGGAGTTCGTTCCGGGAATAGAGGTGGCCGTGGAGGGGTTCCTCATCAAGGGGGACCTCCAGGTCCTGGCTCTCTTCGACAAGCCCGATCCCTTGGATGGACCGTTCTTCGAGGAAACCATCTATGTGACGCCGTCTCGTCTGCCCGCCCCCGTCCATGAAGCGATCGCCGACTGCACAAGTCGGGCAGCCCAGGCCCTCGGGCTGCGGGAAGGGCCGGTCCACGCCGAGCTACGGGTCAACGAGAACGGGCCCTGGATCGTCGAGGTTGCCGCGCGCTCCATCGGAGGGCTTTGCTCCCGAACGCTCCGCTTCGGGACCGGCATGTCACTGGAAGAGCTGATCATTCGCCATGCCCTCGGCATGGAGATCACGTCCCTGCAGCGCGAACGAAAACCAGCGGGAGTGATGATGATCCCGATCCCCAAGGCGGGCACCCTTCAGGAGGTTCGGGGGCGAGAGGAGGCCGAGGCCGTCCCTGGGATCGAGGGGATCAGGATCACCATCCCCATGGGCCAGGAGGTCGTCCCTCTACCGGAGGGGACGAAGTACCTGGGGTTCATCTTTGCTCGTGATGAGACCCCGGAGCGTGTCGAGGCGGCGTTGCGCCAGGCACATCGGCGGCTCACATTCATCATTACTCCGCCTGGAGACCACCAAACAACCCTAGAAAGCTCCTTAGACGTAGCTTCAGGTTGACATAGCCCGACATTGAGCCTAGGATGGTGGTAGTGACGAGGCGAGCACTTGATACGAAGGAAAGCGATAGCGAGTTGGCTGTCTCACAGGCTCAGAGCTACGGTCCTTTGGAATGGGACCGGGACGTGAACTGACGAAACTACTGAGCTCCATACGGAGGCGGAATGCTCAACATCAGCGAGTCGGCAAAAAGGAAAATCCTTGGGCTTTTGGAAGCCGAGGATCATCAAGGTTTAGGATTGCGCGTGGCGATTAAAGGGGGCGGGCCCGGTAGTTTCCAGTACGACCTCGGGTTCGTGGGAGAGGAGGACAAAGGGGCCGAAGACATCGTGATTGACGCAGGCGGTTTCAAGGTGTTCGTCGATCCCGACAGCGCGCCCAAGTTGCAGGGCGCGACGGTGGACTTTGTCGAGGGTATCACCGAAAGCGGCTTCAAGATCGACAACCCGAACTCCGGGTGGAGCGACCCCAAGGCGGCGGCTGTTCAGCAGGTGATCGACATCCAGATCAATCCTGGCGTGGCGGCGCACGGAGGTCACATCACGCTCCTCGATGTGAAGGACGACGTCGCTTACATCGCCCTCGGCGGGGGCTGCCAGGGGTGCGGGATGGCTGACGTGACCCTGAAGCAGGGGATCGAGGTGATGATCAAGGAAGCGGTCCCCGAGATCCGCCAGATCATCGACACGACCGATCATGCCGGTGGCACCAACCCGTACTTCCAGCCCTCCAAGGGTGGGGGTCACTCTCCCCTGGCGTAACGCGTAGAAAAGCCTCTGAAAACCTCCCCGGCCCGAAATCGCATCGGTTATCTAGCCGCGGTGGCGGGCGGCGCCTAGCATCTCAATGAACGCGGCTTGGCACTCCTCGGCCGTGGTGACCTCACGAGGGAAAGGAATGCGCACGCTGTGCAGGCGCGGGCCGCTCGTGATCTGGAGCTTGAACCCGAGGCGGTCCACCGAGACCATCGACGCCTCGTCGGCCGGGGTAGCGGCCAGCACCCGAGCCAATGTGACCAGGGCATCGGCATGGTCGCGGTTCATATGCTCAATAATGCCCGCCGCCGCGTCGGCCAGCGGATCTGATTGCGGTCAAGGATCACTTTGCCCCCTGCCTATGCCGAGCCCCGCGTGTTGTATATTTAAATTACTCGTAGATCCTAGGCACTCAGGCGCTCGACCAATGGACTTACAACCACTTCTTCCACGATGCCGCCGTTCTTAAGCTCCACGATGGGGCAAGCTCGGTATACGAGGGATTCCACACTCTCGGGGCGATCCTTGATGTTTTCCCATTGCGAGACATTTGACGAATCGAGAAAAGGGGGTCCGTCATCGCGTAGGAGGATGGGTTTCATCACATCCCATGGGTTCCCCGGTGCATGGAGAGAGGCCACGCCCCACAAGGCCATAGGCTCTTTGCACTTCGGTGTCAAATAGACAAGGAAGAAGGCCCATCTTCTTTGAAGCAGCTCAGGCCTTTGATCCTCTTGAGGAGCAGGTACGTAAGATCGGTAAAGGTATCGCGGCATCCAACCGCTAGGATTGTAGTAAGTGGCCGAACTTCCGGATATGGATGTGCTGGTCCAAAGGGAAATGAGCCCTCGACCTCGCATGTTATCTTCAACGGAGCTAATTAGCTTGGACACGTCCTTGTGGAAGGTAGCCAGCCACTCTATCGCACGGATTGCGCTCTCCCCTAGTTCGCTCATCGGTTTAGCCCTCCCAAAAAGTGAAGCGGGACGGCAAGCTTATTCTGGGAAAATTCCAGAAGGTCGCCTGCCAGAAAGTCGATAAGCTTGCGATACCAATAGGAGCAAATCTCCACCATATATCCTGCCAGAAAGCAGGATCGATTGAGAGTCGATTGCACGGCTTTAGCTCAAAACCATGGTAGGGTACAAGCTCCTTTCTGATGAGAAGATTGTAGAGGTCCTGGATCAACGCAGCGCGACCCGCATCAAGGTCATATTTGTGCGGTTCTAGGTGGCGGGCTAGCGACGTCCACGACAGCCAGTATGCATTGACAGGCCAGAGTCGGGGGGGCAAGGAACTCCGCGCTAGATTATACCGCGCTAGACTATACACTGAGATCGGAAGCAGACTGTCTTTGGTAATGAACAAGTGAACTCGCTCTGTCAGCATTGGGGCTTTATCGAGTTTGAACCACTGGCAGACATCATCGGGAGATAGTTTGCTCAATCCACTGATCTGATCCGCAATCTGATTCCCGGTACGTTCTAATTCATCACCCTCATCCGGGATGTCAAAATCGCTTGTTCCGGAGAGGTACTTGACCTCAATCAAGACCAGCACAGATACCCCTGCTTCAATGTGGAACAGCAAGGCGAGGTCGGCTTCGCGCCTATTAGGGAGCGAAGGCCAAAAGGCATGGTGGACTGCAAGAATTCCCGATGAAGGGAGAATCTGGTCTATCGATTTCACAGCTAACTCGAGGACCGGTTCAGGCTGGGCCTGGACCGGTGCAGGCTTGGCCTCGCGCAGCCAGTCAAGGAACCCACAGGACCAGCCCGCGTATCGCATTGTCCCGAATACGTCGGATGTCAAAAGGTCTTCCATCCGATCATGGCACCCGTAGGGCCTATCGGGCGCAAGCTTTCCGCCTAGTTCAGCTATACTCATATTCCGATTCTATGCACAAGTGTTGGCTCTGAGAGCAAACTGTGCACGGGCTTAGGGCAGCGCTGGCCTACTGGAGGAGCGCAGCATCTCGATGAAGACGGCGCGGCACTCCTCAGCCGTGGTGACCTCACGAGGAAAAGAAATGCGGGCGCTGTGCAGGCGCGGACCGCTCGTGATCCGGAGCTTGAACCCGAGGCGGTCCACTGAGACCATCGACGCCTCGTCGGCCGGGGTAGCGGCCAGCACCCGAGCCAATGTGACCAGGGCATCGGCATGGTCGCGGTTCATATGCTCAATAATGCCCGCCGCCGCGTCAGCCAGCGGGTCAGGGCGCGCCGCCAGATACTCCTCCGCCGAGACCCAGTCCATCGCCGCGAAGCCACCGACGAAATAGACGTCGATCACCTCAAGCCGGTAGAAACCAAAGTCCTCAAAGTCCACCCAGTAGGCGGCGTTGAGGTGCCGGGCGAGATACGCCTTACGCGCCTCTGCGATAGCGTTCTCAGATAGCGGCCACGCCTCTCCCATCAGGGTCACACGTCCTGTCGCCAGTGGATCACCTGCCCCGCCCGGTTGCGTCACGAGCAGGCTGGCTCGCCGATCAGCCAGAAGATTTTGCGTGTGCATCGCCATGGTGCTGATCAGAAAGAGCGGGCGGCCCCGGTCATCCAGCGCGTACGGCATGACGGAGCCGAACGGGTGCCCGGGATGCTGCCGCGACAGGGTCGAGAGCGTCCCGATCCGCCCCAGGTAGAGCAGCGTTCGGGCGCGCTCGGCGTACGTCGGTTCGGGGGGCGGCGGCACGTCCGGAACGTCTGCTGGATACGCGTGGCGGTTCATCCAGGGGAGCTCCTTCCTGTCACCCTGTCGAGGAAGACGAGCAGGACCCTGTTGAACTCCTCTGGCTGCTCCAGATTGGAGAGGTGGGAAGCCGAGCGCAGGATGGCCAGCTCGGACAATGGTAGGGCCTCCCGGATCGTACGTGACATCTCCAGCGGCGTGCTCGGGTCATCTTCGCCCACGATCACGAGGGCGGGACACCTGATCTGGCCGAGGCGGTCGGTGACGTTGATCTTCGGGATGGCGTGGCAGCAGCCGATGTACCCCTGCGGTGGCGTGGCCCGCAGCATGGCGCGTACACGGTCCATCACATCCTGGCGTCGCTCTCGAAAGGGCGCGGTGAACCACCGCTGGAGCGTGGGCTCGACCAGGGGTTCCATCCCCTGCGCCTGCACTGTGCGGATGCGCTCTTCCCAAACCGGCCCCACCTCTGCCGGGAATCGACTCGTGGTACCGCAAAGGACCAGGCTCCGAACCATTATCGGGTACGTCAGTGCGAAGACCTGGCCGATCATCCCGCCCATTGAAATCCCTACGAAGTGCGTCTCCGCGATCCCAAGCCCGGTGAGCAGGCCGCAGAGGTCGTTCGCCATTTGGGCGAAGCTATACGGGCCGAGTGGGGCGCTCGTTTGGCCGTGCCCCCGTGTGTCATACCTGAGCACACGGTAGCGCTCCTTTAGCGCTTGGGCTTGGTCATCCCACATGGAGAGGTTGGCCCCGAGGGAGTGGCTCATCGTCACCACCGGGCCCTCGCCCTCGATCGTGTAATGGATGTCGATGCCGTTAGCTGTGAGCTTCATTAGGCCTCTTTGTCCGAAGTTCTGCAGGAGCAGTATCCGTAGTATACGGACTGTTGCCACGAAGCGCCACAGCTAAAGACGCTATCCTCCTCCTTCGCTGATTTCGCGGCGTCGGCCTCGCTTTTTCCTTCCCGAACCTCTCCACTTGATTTAAGGTGTAACAAGGGCCACACGTGTCACCGGTCTTCGTTGTCATCTGCCATTGCCCCGAAAGTCCCCCTCACCTTGATCCTCTCCCCCAATGAGGGAGAGGGGTCTGAGGGGTGAAAGACAGACTTTCATACCCATGGGCGCGCGAAAGGCTCATGGGGTATTGTTTCGATCGATTGAGGAGGGTCACGCATGGAACACGATGACGCAGCATCCAAGGTGCGAATCTGGGACCTCGTTCGGTATTACTTGCGCCTCGGTGCGATCGGGTTTGGAGGACCGGTCGCCCTCTGTGGGCAGATGGAAAAAGAGCTGGTCGAGGAGCGGAAGTGGGTGACGAAGGACGAACTTCGGGAAGGGATCGCG
>JBGPUH010000134.1:0-6537 GCA_041491025.1 Methylomirabilis sp. (SeqCode) | reverse complement strand
GGTTCCGGAGAAACTCTATTTCAAGATCGGAGAGGTCGCTGAACTGACCGGCGTCCAACCCTACATCCTCCGGTACTGGGAGACCGAGTTCGGCACCCTCCGCCCGGCCAAGAGCCGCAGTGGGCAGCGCTTGTACAGACGTAATGACGTCCTGGCTGTCCTCCGGATTAAGGAGCTACTCTACCGACAGCGGTTCACCATTGCCGGCGCCAAGCGCCGTCTTGCAGCAGAGCAGGAGCCCATTCCCCCAACAGTAGTGGACTCCCTGCGGCGGGTGAAGGACGAACTGAAGGAGATCTCCTCATTATTGCGCAGACATTCTCCTTGACGTGAAGAGAACGCATCATCGGGGCGTGGCGCAGCCTGGTAGCGCACTGGCATGGGGGGCCAGGGGTCGTTGGTTCAAATCCAATCGCCCCGACCAATATTGTCTTATCGAGGTGTAGTGGTCACGTGAGGGCAGATATCGCATCTGCTCTCTTTTTGGGTTATCAATGAACATCCTGATATCGAATGATGACGGCATTCATGCTCGGGGTCTCCGCGTGCTCGCGGATGCCCTGTCCAGCCTGGGGGAGGTGTGGGTGGTGGCTCCGGATCGTGAGCGGAGCGCGGCCAGCCATTCCCTCACGTTGAATCGACCGCTCAGGGTGACCAAGGTCGGTCCCACCTGGTACACGGTTGACGGCACACCGACAGATTGTGTCGCCCTGGCGGTGATGGGCATGCTCAAACGGAAGTTCGATCTGGTCGCCTCCGGCATCAATCTCGGCCCGAACATGGGTGATGATGTCACCTACTCCGGGACGGTGTCTGCCGCCTTCGAGGCGACGTTGCTCGGCGTGCCGGCCTTTGCCATCTCCGTTGCGGCTCACCGGCGGGTGGACTTCACCGCGGCGGGCCGGATCGCCGTGACGTTGGCGGAGCTGATCGCAAAAAATGGCCTGCCGGCCAACACCCTGCTGAACGTCAACGTGCCAAATCTCCGCCCCTCAGAGATCAAGGGGGTGGCGATCACGCAGCAGGGAAGGCGACATTATGGCGACATCATCGTACGGAAGGTGGATCCTCGTGGGAAGGCCTATTACTGGATCGGGGGAAAGGAACCGAGGTGGGAGCCATCCGAAGAGAGCGACTATGCGGCGGTGATGTCAGGATGTATCTCGATCACGCCGCTGCACCTGGATCTCACCAACACTGGAGCCCTCGAAGAGCTACGGCGGTGGGAGTTCCCTTGGAGGATGTGGGAAGAGGCGGGCAGCCATCAGCGGTCTAAACCTCGCACGCAGAAGAAGCGCAACTCGACCGCTGCGTGATCCACCCACTGACCCTTCACAGCAGGGCTGCCGCGATGTCGCATGAAGGGCATGGGGCGATATGAACAGGCGGTCAGTCCTCTTATGACGGATTTCGCTGTCGCCCGACAGCGGATGGTGTCCGAGCAGTTGCAGAGGCGGGGTATCGCCGACCCCAAAGTGCTGCAGGTCATGGGGAAGGTCCACCGGCACCTCTTCCTGGAAGAAGCCCTCTGGGGGCGAGCCTATGGGGATTCCTCGCTGCCCATTGGCGAGAAGCAGACGATTTCTCAGCCGTTCATGGTCGCCCTCATGACCCAGGCGCTCGAGCTGCAAGGCCATGAGCGAGTCCTGGAGGTCGGAACCGGGTCAGGATACCAGACAGCGATCCTGGCCGAACTCGCAAGTAAGGTCTATTCCGTCGAGCGCATCAAACCCCTAGCGCTACGGGCGATGCAACGCCTTGAGTCGCTCGGGTATTATAACATTCTGATTCGGATGGGAGACGGCTCTGTCGGGTGGAAGGAGATGGCGCCGTTCGATGCCATTGCCGTCACCGCGGGCACTCCCCAGGTTCCGATGGCTCTCATTGAGCAGCTCGGCGAGAATGGGCGCCTTGTGGCGCCTGTCGGTCAGATCAAGAGCCAAGTCCTGAGGAAAGGAATCAAGAAAGGAACAGACATAAGCTGGACCGACCTGGCGAATTGCGTGTTCGTCAAATTGGTTGGAAAGCAGGGCTGGAATGATTGATGTCGGGGCGTAGCGCAGCCTGGTAGCGCACTTGCTTCGGGAGCAAGGGGTCGTTGGTTCAAATCCAATCGCCCCGACCAATTCATTCTTGTGTCGTGGACTGCGCGCCACGGGGATACGTGGACGTGCATCGCACGAGATGCGATGAATGGGCAAGCCTTCTATGGCTTGCTTTTTCATCCACCTTTCGTGGGACGGTGATGCGAAACGCCAGGGTTGGTGTGATCGGATCTGGGCGGTGCTCTCGGGAGATCTATCATCTGGCGGAGCGGGTGGGGGAGGGGATCGCTCGCCGGGGCGCCATCCTGATTTGTGGGGGCCTCGGTGGGGTGATGGAAGGCGCATGCAGGGGGGCGAAGATGGCCGGAGGGACGACCGTTGGAATCCTGCCAGGCGTCAGGCCGGATGATGCCAATCCCTACGTGGATATTCCAATCATGACGGGCCTGAGCCTGGCCAGAAATCTGCTCGTGGTTCGGTCTTCCCAGGCGGTGATCGCGATCGAGGGCGCGTACGGGACCCTCTCCGAGATTGCGTTCTCACTCCAGTTGGGAGTGCCTGTTATCGGGCTCAAGGCGACGTATCACGATCGCCAGATGATGCACGCCGACGATGCCGACGATGCCGTTACACAGGCCTTTGCGGCGATCGCGCGGCTCCCCGCGGGCGAGTCATCTCGGCGGCGGTCCACGGCGTGACTTCCCGGGGAGGGTCAGCAATTATCCCCATCGAAGGGTTAAAGCAGAAAATCCGGGACATCCCAGACTTTCCCCAGAAAGGGATCCTCTTCAAAGATATCACGCCGCTGCTGGCGGACGGAAAAGCCTTCCGTGCAGCCATTGACCAGATTGCTGAGCGGTTCTCCGACCGGGGCATCGATCTGGTGGTTGGTGTTGAGGCGAGAGGGTTCATTATCGCTGCCGCCTTGGCCTACAGACTTCACGCGGGAACGACGTTGATCCGAAAGCCTGGGAAGTTGCCGTACAAAACGCACAGCACCACCTATGCTCTGGAGTATGGCTCCGACACGCTTGAGATTCACCAAGATGCCGTGCAGCCGGGGCAACGGATTTTGATGGCGGATGACTTGCTGGCCACAGGCGGTACCATGGCCGCCGCCATTGATCTCATCACCGGCCTCGGCGGGAACGTGGTCGGTGTCGCTTTCTTGGTTGAGCTACTGTTTCTGCAGGGTAGGGCACGGTTGAAGGATCAGGAGGTCTTCTCATTGATCCAGTTCTAACCGTGGGCCCCGTTCAGATGTGCAATCAGGCGCCCGTAGCTCAGATGGATAGAGCAAGGGTTTCCTAAACCCTGTGTCGCAGGTTCAAGTCCTGTCGGGCGCACCAGCCGACCCAGCAACTCGCACTTTCCTCACAAATCCAATAGGTTACTCCTTGTTAGCTGAGGTGTTGCTTCCCTACTGCTTTTGGTCCTCTGTCCCTGCCTTGCTCCCTCTCTTGGCTCGGCCCGATCTAAGTCACTAGCCTCTGGTTCCCGACAACGACGCCGTGAATGTGCACATCTGCCTGATGGCTTGCCCGGGGGCCACAAGAGTAATGGTATTGTCCTTAAACGAACCGCTGAAGGTTCCCGTGCTGCCAGCGTCGAAGACGTCATCGGTAAACAACGAGGTGGTTAACGTCCCGCTCAGTTGACCCGCCGTATTCACCGTTCCGGAGAAGACGAGGTCCACCCGGATCCTCGAACCATCAACACGCTCCACCAATTGACCCGTTCCGCTGAGATTCGCCCGAACTTGCGTGGCGGTGAAGGTACTTCCAGTGAGAACGAATGTCGCGTTCGGTCTGCGACTCCCGCAGTTGCTTTGGGCGACCGTCCCAGAGATCGCATAGGTGCCGCTGGTATTGGGGACAGGTGGCGACGGTGGGCGGTCAGGGAGCAGTTTCTGTTCGATCGCCTGGAACTCTGACGAGGCGGCCAATTCGAGCACGAGCTGCGTCCGGGTCGTGGCACCGTTGTCGAGGAGGGCCACGAAGCTCGTCATCCCCGAGGGATCCGGGATACGGTCGAGGAGGGCGCGGTAGAGGAGAGTGACGAACTCCGTGTTGGTCGTGTGCCGCCCCTGAAACTCGGGCGACGCGAAGACGTGCAGGACAGTGGGCAGGAGGGTCTGGTCCTGCTGGATCTGGGCAACGTAGGTTTGAAAGGAACGGGAGTCCGGAGGTCGGCGAAGGATGCGGATGTAAAGGGTACTCACGATGGTCGAGAGAGGGGCAAGGCGCCGAAGGAAGTTTACCTGGGCGGCGAACTCCTGCGAATCCATGAAGGTGTCGAGGAGGTTGTCGCGGGTCAGACGCCCGGCCTGCAGCTCCGCGAGGAGGGCCGAGAAGCCAGCAGGGTCTGGCTCGCGGCGAAGTAAGGCCCGGTAGAGGATGGGCAGGTACTGGTCGTCGGTGGTATTGTGGCTCAAAAATTCTGGCGAATGGAAGAAGGCAAGGATGGTCGGGACTACCGAGCCGAACTCCTGGATTTGCCGGACCCATCCATCGACGCCGCCAGGCTCGGGGGCGCGGCCCAGCACCTGTTGGTAGAGCCTGGTGACGAAGGCGGAGGAGGAGGTTCGCTCGATCGACTCGTGCGACTGGGTCGAAATCCACCATGCTGCAAAGAGGACCGCACTCGTGAGCAGGATAAGAGCCAGCGTGTGCCTGTGCGCAAGGCCCCTCGTCGTTCTCTCGTGGACCACCCTACCAGCTCCTTGAGATCCGTGGGGCGGTTCGTGGCACAGAGGTATCACGAAACGGGGATGGCGGTGCACCTGGTGATCGCGGGGATCACGCTGCCATCCTGTTCGGTATCAGCGACATCGACTCCCTCTTGCCTGTTGTGCAATGCCGGCGTTCGTTCAGTCGCAGCGGGGAGCTCGTCGGGAAGGGATAGGCATATCTCGGGAAGTCGGGGGGTTCAGAACGAGATGTTGCGAAACTGGTACACGCTGGAATACGGAAGCGTGCGAATCAATTCTTCGAGGTTGGTTTGCCCCTGGCGTAGCCTTTCCTTCACGTCTTCCGCCATGGGGATCGTGCCGTTATAAGAACTGACCCTGATCTCATCGAAGGAGGCACCTTTGTTGATGAGGATAATATCCGATTCACTGGGAATCCATAGCTCGGCTACCGCCATGCGCCCCTTGTACCCTGTAAAATTACAGTGGCGGCACCCCTTGCCTCTATACCACCGGAAGGATGTGGGAGGAATACTGAAAAACTCCTTGAGGAGTTCGTCGGGTGGCTGGTATTCCTCCTTGCATTCCGAGCAGGTCTTCCGGACCAGTCGTTGGGCGAGAACGCCCATGAGCGACGAAGTAACCAGGCCTGGGTCGATATTCAGGTCCAGAAGACGTACGACTGAGCTGATAGCGTCTTTGGTGTGGAGAGTGCTCAACACCAGGTGCCCGGTTAGAGACGCCCTGGTGACCAGCTCTGCCGATTCGTGATCCCGGATCTCTCCAAGCATGATCACTTGAGGGTCGTGGCGTAAAAAGGCCCGAAGGTACGTGGCGAAGGTGTTGCCGATTTTTTCGTTCACCTCGCACTGGGTGATCCCTTCATAGACATATTCGATAGGATCCTCGGCCGTCAGGATCTTGATACCAGGCCGGTAGATGCTCATAATGGCTCCAGACAGCGTCGTGCTTTTTCCACATCCTGTGGGCCCGACGATCAGGATCGTACCGGCAGGTCGTTCAAGGATCTGCAGCAGTTTATCAGTGATCGGCTTCGAAAACCCGAGCTCATGAACGGAATGGGGTGCGTTTCGCTGATCCAACACGCGAATGACCGCGTTTTCACCGTAATAGCTGGGGATGATGGAGATGCGGAAGTCGGTTTCCTCAATTTTCCCATCCCTCTCCACCCGGGCGCGGAAACTGCCGTCTTGAGGGCGTCGCTTTTCTGCGATATCCAATTGACCCAGAATCTTGATGCGGGAAATGATCGCCCTGCTGTTCTTGTTGATGTCTTTCTCGAGCGACCCGAGATTGAGAGGGTGCAGCACCCCATCAATCCGAAAGCGAGTGAACAGTTGATTATGCACCGTTTCGAGGTGAATGTCGGTGGCTCGGCTATTGGTCGCCACGCTGATCAGCGCCCGAACAATGTCATCTGCTTGCCTCTGCTGGGCATCCTCATCAAAGTTGACTTCGTCTATGCCTTCTGGCTGGTCCTGGGCGATCAGCTCGAGCCGGTCGCTGCTCTCGGCTTCCCCTTGGCGGTCCTCCCCGTACACCCTGGTGAATGCCCGCTCGATCGCCCCCTGGCTAGACGTGACCACATTGATCGTAAAGCCGGCGAAAGACTGAAGCTCTTCGATTACCGCAACGGCTGTCGGGTCCTCCATGGCTATCGTGATCGCGTTACCAGTCTTCGCGATCGGGATGAGCAAATTCTTCTTTGCGTAGCCCTTGTTGATCAACCTGGCAAGATTGCGATCGATGGCAAACTTGTCCAGATCTACATATGGGATGTTG
>JBGPUH010000133.1:0-6562 GCA_041491025.1 Methylomirabilis sp. (SeqCode) | reverse complement strand
CTTCCGGTCCCGTTCGTGTCGCCCGATCTCGGCCTCCACTCGCCCCTCTACCTGCTTGACCTCGCCGTGGACCAGCGCGAGGTAGGTTTTCTTCACCCGACGCGCCTTGAACTGCCTCGCCAGCGAGGCCATTGCTGAATCGGTTTTCGCGACGACCATCACCCCCGAGGTCTCCTTATCGAGGCGGTGGACAATTCCCGGCCGTCGCTCCTCCCTGATCCCCGGCAGATCCGGACAATGATAGAGAAGGGCGTGGACCAGCGTCCCGCCCGGATGCCCCGGGGCGGGGTGAACGACGAGACCCGCCGGCTTGTTCAGGACCAGCAGGTCAGTGTCCTCGTACAGGATATCGAGGGGGATCGGTTCGGGCGTGAGGGTGGACGGCTGCGGAGGAGGGATGGAGAGCCTGATCCGTTGGCCGGGCAGGACAGCAGAGCTGGCCTTCGGGCAGCGACCCTCGACCAGCACCCTGCCGGCTTCGATCAGACGCTGGATCTGTGATCGCGGCAGCCCGGTCGCGTATGTGAGGTAGCGGTCGAGGCGAAGGCCAGCGGCGGACGCATCCGCTGTCAGTTCGCGGAGCTCCTGCCCGCTCACGCGGTCGGCTCCGGATGACGCCCTCGCCGTTCGTCAAGGACCAGCTCCAGCAGCATGAGAGACACGCCTACGGTAATGGCGGAGTCCGCCACGTTGAACGCGGGCCAATGGTACTGGAAGTAGTGGACATCGAGGAAGTCGATCACCATGCCGAGCCTCAACCGATCCACGAGGTTGCCCAGAGCGCCCCCAAGGATCAAGCTCAAGGCGGTCGAGGCGAGCGAATGGTCTTTCAACCCTCGATGTCGATAGTAGAGGATGAACCCGATGGCCAGGAGGGAAATCCCCACGAAGAAAGGGTTCCGAAACGCAGAGGAGTGCGCGGCCATCAGGCCGAACGCCGCGCCCGGATTAAGGATGTGGACGATTGCAAAGAGATCCGGAATGAGGGGGACGCTGCGGCCGAATGGAATTGTGGCCTGAATGAACAGCTTTGAGGCCTGGTCCAGTAAGATGACGGTGAGGGCAACAGCGTAGAAACGCATCGGTTAGTGCGAGGTGCGAAGTGCGAGGCGCATAGACGAGGGGAGTGCGAGGTGCGGGGTGCGAGGTGCGAAGTCCATGAATCCTTTCCCCTGTACCCTAAGCCCCAAACCTTAGACCCTATACCCTATCTCTTCCAGGACGGCGGCGCACCGGGCGCAGACCTCAGGATAACGGACGGATCGGCCCACGCTTTCGCTGAAGGTCCAGCAGCGGGCGCACTTCTGTCCCGCGGCTCGTCGAACCCGTACCTCGACCTTCCGTTCGGCTGCCCCCGTTGCTGCCAGGTTCCCCAGGCTCACCGACGAGACGATGAAGAGCATCGGCAAATCCCCTTCGTACCGGGTGAGGAGCGTCAGCAATTCCGGAATGGCGAGCAACTCAATCCCCGCTTCCAGCGACGTCCCGATGAGTTTGGCCTTGCGAGCGACCTCGAGGGCCTTCAAGACCTCGTTCCTGACGCTCATCAGGGTCTCCCAGCGTGTTTCGAGGGCATCGTCCAGGAGATCGGACCGGACCGCCGGGAGTTCGGCAAGGTGGACACTCTCGGGCTTGCCGCCCTTCTTGGGCATCAGTTGCCATACCTCGTCGGCGGTGAAGCAGAGGACCGGAGCCATCAGCCTGACGAGGGCGTCGAGGATCTCGTACATCGCCGTCTGGGCCGCCCGCCTGGCGAGGGAACGCGGCGCCGAGGTATAGACCCGATCCTTCAGGATGTCGAGGTAAAAGGCCGAGAGGTCCACCGCGCAGAAGTTATGCAGCCCGTGATAGATGAGGTGGAACTCATACTCCTCATAGGCCCGGCGCACTCGCTCAATGAGGCGCTGGAGGCGGTGCGCGATGGACCGGTCGACCTCTTGGAGTTCCCCGGGCAGCAGAGAATCGCGAGTCGGGTCGAAGTCGTACAGATTCCCCAACAGGTAGCGACAGGTGTTTCGGATCCGGCGATACCCCTCGGCCAAGCGACTCAGGATTTCCTCCGAGATCCGGATATCGTCGCGGTAGTCCTCTGCCGCCACCCAGAGGCGAAGGATCTCCGCGCCGTACCGTTCAATCACCTCTTGGGGAGCCACGACGTTGCCGAGCGACTTTGACATCTTCTTGCCATCGCCATCCACGACGAAGCCATGGGTCAAGACCGACCGGTAGGGTGCGCGCCCTCGGGTTCCCACTGCAGCCAGCAGGGAGCTGTGGAACCAGCCGCGGTGCTGGTCGCTGCCTTCAAGATACATGTCGGCAGGCCACCGCTGGTCGGACCGGACCGAGAGGACCGCCGCCTGGCTGACGCCGGAATCGAACCAGACATCCAGGATGTCGCGTTCCTTGTCGAAGTCGGTCCCGCCGCAGTTGGGGCAGGAGGTCGCGGGCGGGAGCAGGTCCGCCGCCCCTTTCGTGTACCAGATGTCAGCTCCGGCACGTTCCATGAGGGTCGCGACATGCTCCGCGAGTCGCTGTTCCGCGAGGACGTTGCCGCACCGCTTGCAGTAGAAGGCGACGATGGGGACGCCCCAGGCCCGCTGGCGCGAGATGCACCAGTCTGACCGATAGGCGATCATGTTGCTGATCCGGTCTTCGCCCCAGGAGGGGATCCATGTGACCTGCTTGATCTCGGCCAGGGCCTTGGCCCGCAAACTCGTTGTTCCGCTGGCCTCGTCAGGGAGGACCTTCAGGTCCATGGAGATGAACCACTGCTCCGTCGCCCGGAAGATCGTCGGGTTCTTGCATCGCCAGCAATGAGGATAGGAGTGTTCGAGCTGCACCAGGGCCAGGAGGAGTCCGCGGCGCTTCAGCTCTGCGATGATCCTGGGGTTCGCCTCCCAGACGTTGAGACCGCCAACCAAGGGAAGGTCCGCAACGAACCGCCCTGCATCGTCGACGGGGTTATAGATCTCGAGACCGTGCTTCAGACCGGTCTCGTAATCTTCTACCCCGTGTCCCGGTGCGGTGTGGACGCACCCGGTGCCTTGATCCATGGTGACGTAGTCCGCTAAGACGATCTTCGAGGGCCGGTCGATCCAGGGATGCCTGGCCTCCAGTCCCTCCAATTGGCGGCCGGGCATCTCGTGGACGATTCGGATATCGTTCAATCCAGCGGCTGAGATCGTCGCCTTGACCCGGTCTTTGGCAAGGATGAACGACTCCTCGTCCGATTCGACAACCGCATAGGTTGCGTCGGGATGCACCGCGATCGCAAGATTCGCAGGAAGCGTCCACGGTGTCGTGGTCCAGATGACGACGAATGACCGTTTCCCCTTGAGGACGGGCACCCGCTGGCCGACGCCAGGGTCGAGAGGGAACTTGACGTAAATGGACGGCGATGTGTGATCATCGTACTCGACTTCGGCCTCGGCAAGGGCCGTCTGGCATGAGGTGCACCAGTGGACCGGTTTCTTCCCCTTGTAGACTCCACCTGTTCCGAAAAACTTCCCCAGCTCACGGACAATCGTGGCCTCGTAGTCATAGTCCATGGTGAGATATGGATCTGACCAGTCGCCCAGGATCCCAAGACGCCTGAACTCCTCCCGCTGAATCTCAAAGTATCTCGCGGCGTACTGGCGGCAGAGCTGCCGCTTTTCCACCAGGGACACCTGCGCCTTCTTTTCTCCCAGGTCTTTATCGACTTGGTGTTCGATCGGAAGCCCGTGGCAATCCCATCCCGGGACAAAGGTGGCGTCGTAGCCGAACATCGACTTGGACCTCACCACGATGTCCTTCAGAATCTTGTTGAGCGCGTGGCCGATGTGGATGTGCCCGTTCGCGTAGGGGGGGCCGTCGTGGAGAATCCAAAGCTCCCGGCCTGCCCGTGCCTCGCGCAGCCTGCCGTAGAGACCAAGGGCTTCAAACCGTTGTAAAATCGACGGCTCGCGAACGGGAAGATTCGCTTTCATCGGGAAGCTGGTCCTGGGAAGATTCAGCGTCTCTTTATAGTCCATCCTCTAACTCCAGGGTATAGGGTTTGGGGTCCGGGGTACAGACCGAGATGCGGACTAAACGCTCTACCCTAGACCCCACACCCTGTTCTTGATAGCAGCGAAGACGATGCCTGTCAAGGCTTGTTCGCGGCCTCGTTTGCGCGCGATGAGGGATAACCCGCTTAGTTCCTTGGCTTCAAGCGGGAAAGAGCGTTCCGAACAGCTTCCGCGTTTGGCCCGTGTGGTTCCAGCTCTAGGAACCGCGCCAACAGAGCTTTGGCCTTCGCCGGCTCGCCGAGCCTCAAATACAGGCCCCCAATGGCGAAATACGGGAAGCTCAGGTTAGGGTGGCTGGCGTAGGCTGTCTGCGCGAGTTCCACCTGCCGAGTGGCTTCCGTCAGCCTACCCCAGTTGACGAGCTGCTCTGCCCACACCACCCGGTAGAAGCCCTCAGCCAAGGTGGCCTCGGTAACCTGCTCGCCAAAGCTTGGATGCTGGGTGGCCTTAGCCTTGAGCCGTTCCATCTCCGCCACGGCCCGATCGGGCCGCCCCTCTGCAGCATAAACCTTTGCAGAGAGGAAGTATTCTGGAGGGTGGAGCGCAGAGAACGGATCCTCTCGCATCCACCACAACGGCAGAAGGAGGTGCTGAGCCACGGCGATGGCCAAGAGGAGGCTCAGATACGCCAGCCCCTTGACTGTTTGCCTTCTCCGGATCGCCTCAAACAGTAACACCAACCCGGCAGCCCCATAGACCATTAGGACCGGCACGAGGACAAGCCGATAGCGGGCATGGATGATTGTGATCAACAGCCCTCCGATTGTGACAAGGCCGTAAAGCGGCAGTAGGAGGTGCCGCCGCAATGCTTTGATAGACAGGAGGAACCCGGTCACGCCAAGGGGGAATATCAACCCGTAGCGAAGCATGAACCTGAGGATAGGGGAGATCTCTATGCCGAAGGCGAAATTCAAGTTATCGGGGACCTCAAACGGGTCCGCAAGTCCCCGAAGCTTGAAGAGCTGTACTCGCACGAATCGAAGCCAGTCGCCCTGATACGTCCCCAACGTCTCGCGGATCACCGGCCCCAGGCGACCGTCAGACCGCTCGAGGATCCCCTTCATGGAGAGAGGATGATGCAGGCCGACCGGGAACGTATCGGCTGCATTCCCCAAGATTAGGCTTTCGGCAGCACGATTTGAGAGGGCGAACAGGGAGGCCTCGACCAGGTAGTTTCGCATGACGAGCGGCAACAACGCGACCGAGAACCCCAACGACACGACAGCAGCCAGGCGACCCGCCCGCCGCCAGGCCGACCGATTCTCCAGCAGGATCCAGAAAATGGCCATCGCGACAAGCAACAGGGCCGATTCCCTCACCAGCGCCGCGACCCCGATGAGCGCTCCAGCCAGGAGCGCATCTCGGGCTCGGTAGGTCGCTCGAGCCCGGAGGAGTGCCACCAGGGCGATCGGCTCGACGATGGGCGGAAGCCAATCGCGCAGGAGGGCCCCTTCGTGGAAGATGAACGGCCCGTAGAAAGCGGTCAGGCCTGCAACAACCAGTCCGACTCGATCATCGAACAGGCGCCTGGCCAGCGAGAACATGACCCACGGATGGAGCCCCCCCAGGAGAAGCTGGGCGAGGACCACGAAGCTTAGCGAGTTGTTCGAGAGCGCCAGGAGGCCGGCGACCAGGTAGGGGTAGAGGGGGGCCTGTTGGAAGATCTCTTTCCCGCCCCACCAGCGAGACCAGATCTCCAGTGGGGCCATCTTCTGCATCCAATCGAAGTAGGGGTGGTAGGTGTCCCGGCCGAGCAGATCGCCAGCCAGGATCTTCTGCGCCCAGTGCCAGAAGGCGTATGGGTCCGAGTTGGTGAAGACGAAGGTGATCTTCAGGAAGGCGGTCTGCGAGATGCTCCAGAAGTGCAGGAGCCGGATCGCACAGCCCAGGACGATGATTCCGAGTAAGAACGGCTTCGTCATGCGTCCCGTGGCACTCCGATCTTCCAGCGAGGTCGGAGCATTTCCTGTATGGGGAATTTCGAAGTGGCTCTTCTTCGTCAAAGTCGGTCCTGGGTGAACCTCTGTCCGAATTCGATCCGTTGTCGTCATACCTGATTCGGGTGCACGACGTGGCGAAGCGAGCGCTGACTTCGGCTACGAGAAGGGGGGGTAGACCCGTCCCTTCGACCCTTGCGGCAACCCAAGTGTGTTGCATCCAGATATCAGCCTGGGCGGGCCACGCGGCCTGCCTCGGACGGCCCCGCCAGTGATTGGCTGCAGATCTCGAGGCAAGCAGACATCCGGAACCACACCCGGCCCCGCCCGGGCCTCATGGGCCAGACCCCGATCCACGCCTTCCGCCCCTGTGCGGAGTAAGCGCGCTTCAAAATGGGGTGTCACCCATGTTGATTAGCTGGATACGTTCGCGGCCTCAATACATATAGCGATGCATCTGGATGTTGAGAAGCAGGCCTACGGCCAGCATGTTCATCACCATGGAAGAGCCGCCGTAGCTCAGGAGGGGAAGGGGGATGCCAACCACCGGCATAATCCCGGTCACCATGCCGATGT
>JBGPUH010000132.1:0-6614 GCA_041491025.1 Methylomirabilis sp. (SeqCode) | reverse complement strand
GTTCTCGATCCCCTTGCAGGTTCCGATCTCGCGCATCATCTCCAGATCGAAGAGGGTCCGTTGCTTCAGCCGTTGCGCCTCGAGGAGCTTCCCTCCCCTCTCACACAATGCCACCCGCTCCTCCAGCTCCTCGAGAATCGCCTGGAAAGCTTCCTCTCGACGCTCGTGGGGGGTGACATAATGATTGGCCGGATAGATCGGGACCCGATGGAGACCCTGGATCCGCTCGCCTTTGAGAGGATCGATCTCCCAGAGGCCCTCAACCTCATTCCCGAACAGCTCCACGCGGACTGCTGAGTCCGCAGACGCGGGGAAGATCTCCACCACGTCCCCCCTCACCCGGAAGGTACCGCGATGCAGGTCGTAGTCGTTCCGCTGATACTGGATCTCCACCAGCTTTCGGAGCATCTCCTCGCGATCGCAGAAGCCGCCCCGCTCCAGGAACACCATCATCCCATAGTACGCCTCCGGCGAGCCAAGGCCGTAGATGCATGAGACCGAGGCCACGATCACGACGTCGCGACGCTCCAGCAGCGACCGGGTGGCGGAGTGGCGGAGCTTGTCGATCTGGTCGTTGATCAGGGAATCCTTCTCGATATAGGTGTCGGTGACGGCGAGATACGCCTCCGGCTGGTAGTAGTCGTAGTAACTGACGAAGAATTCAACGGCGTTGTCGGGGAAAAATCCTTTGAACTCAGCGTAGAGCTGAGCCGCCAAGGTCTTGTTGTGAGCGATGATCAGGGTAGGACGCTCGACCGCCGCGATCACGTTGGCGACGGTAAAGGTCTTCCCGGAGCCGGTCACCCCCAGGAGCACCTGGTCGGTCCTGCCCTGCAGAAACCCGTCGACCAGCTTCCGGATAGCCTGGGGCTGATCGCCCTTCGGCTGGTAGTCGCAGACGAGTTTGAAGTTGGCCATGGTGGGGGCGGTCAGGAAGGGTCAGTCCGCAGGGCCCCGCCCACTTGGCTTGGGAGGTACTTGCTCCAGGACACGATCCGGTGAGGGGAATGGGCCATGATCCCGAGGTAAAAGACAGAGACCGGTTTAGAGGGCTTGTGCAGCAGGCTCATGCTGACCTCGTGGAGGGGCTTGTTCCCCTTCTTCAGATTGCAGGCACGGCAGGCGCTCACGATATTCTCCCACACGGTTCGACCGCCCAGCGATCTGGGGATCACATGGTCGATGGTCATCCGTTCCCCGCCGTTGCGACCGCAGTACTGGCAGGTGTAGGCATCCCGTTTCAAGATGTTTTTCTTGTTAAAGGAGATCGCAGGACTGGCGAGGCGCCTCACATATCGGTGGAGGCGGATCACGGTCGGAATGACAAAGACGATCGAGGGGGAACGAATGATTCTCGGGCTATCCTCCACCCGTTCTGCCCTTCCGGTGAACAGGAGGATCACTGCCCTTCGAGCGGTACAGACGTGTAGGGGTTCAAAGGAGTTATTCAGTACGAGTACTTTGTCAGTGTCCATCGGGTAGATCGGTTTGTGCCGGGCTGGCAAGGCCCCTGATAGTGAAGATGATCTTTAGCATAGACGGCGGACGTTGTCAACGCAAAGGATGATGCTCCACAAAATGGGCTCAGGCGCGGTACATGCGGCGCGACAGAGAACGAAGCGCGCGAGTCATCTTGGGGGCAAAAGAAAACCATTGACAAAGCAGCCGGTGCTTGGGTAGCCTGCCTCTGCTTCCTGACACACCTCAGCGTCAGCCATAGTAGCCCGTCCACATCGTGGTTGGATGCCATCTCGGTAGAGGCGGGAGGCCGGAAGCCCGGCCACGGGCTTGTCCGCAATGCCCCGTGGCGTTTTCGTTCCTTCGGCCTGACGTGCACAAGGAGGGGTTCGCGTGGAGATGCGGTACGCAGAGTTGAGCCTCCCGGTCCGCACTCTGTTGGGACCGGGGCCGAGCAATGTCCACCCTCGAGTCCTTCGGGCGATGGCAACCCCGGTGATCGGCCATCTGGACCCGAAGTTCCTTGAGTTGATGGACCAGACGGCAGAACTGCTTCGCTTCGCCTTCCAGACGGAACACACCATCACCTTTGCCCTCCCAGGGACGGGGAGCGCGGGAATGGAGGCCGCACTGGTCAACCTCATTGAGCCAGGGGACGGCGTGGTCGTGGGAGTCAACGGCTACTTTGGCGAGCGGCTCTGCGAGATGGCCTTACGCCATGAGGCAGAGGTCTGCAGAGTGGAGGCCCCATGGGGGCAGATCGTCGATCCCGATCAGATCGAGCGGGCGCTCGCCACACGGCGCGCGAAGCTGGTCGCCGTCGTGCACGCCGAGACCTCCACCGGCGTTCTACAGCCGATCAGGCCGATCGCCGAGGCCTGCCGGCGCCACGACACCCTCCTGGTCGTGGACACCGTCACTTCGCTCGGCGGGTCGCCGGTCGCACCAGACGAGTGGGGGGCAGACGTCTGCTTTAGCTGCACCCAAAAGGGGTTGAGCTGTCCTCCCGGGCTGGCACCGATCACCGTCAGCGACCGCGCCGTGGCGGTCGTCCGCGCCCGCCGGTCACCGATCCAAAGCTGGTACCTGGACCTAAGTCTCATCACCCGGTACTGGGGCAGCGACCGGCTGTACCACCACACCGCGCCCATCACCATGCTCTATGCCCTCCATGAGGCGCTTCGCCTTGTCGCGGAGGAAGGACTCACCGCCCGATGGGATCGCCACCAAAGGCTCAGCAACGCCCTTGTCGCCGGCCTGACAGCCCTCGGTCTCCACATCCTGGCGCCCGAGGCATATCGGGCCCCGACACTGACGGTGGCCAGGATTCCTGATGGGGTACCGGACATGGAGGTGAGAAAAGCCCTGCTCTCGGAGCACAACCTGGAGATCGGCGGCGGGTTGGGGCCCCTGAAAGGCAAGGTCTGGCGGATCGGGCTCATGGGTGAATCGTGCACCCAGGCTAATGTCTTGCTGGTCCTCTCGGCGTTAGAAAGCGCGCTCGCCCGGCATGGATGGCGCTGCGAGAAAGGGGCGGGCGTCCTGGCCGCCCTGGAGGTCCTGGCCTAGCGCACACCCACAGACGCACATACGTCATTGCGAGGGAGCGCAGCGACCCCTTCGACACTGCTCAGGGCAGGCTCCGCAATCTGGTAGTGCAGGGACCGTGAGATTGCCACGCTCCCTCCGGTCGCTCGCAATGACAGGGCAAGAGCGTGTCGTGGGTTCGAGCTAGTTTCCATGCCGCTTCCTCAGCAAATCGAGCAGGATTCCCTCCCGAAGGCCATCATCGCTGACCTGCAACTCGTGGTGCCCAAGTCGTTCCATCGAGACGGCGAGAATGGCGGCGCCGGCCAGAATAATGTCGGCACGTCCCGATTCAAGGCCCGGAATTGCCTGTCGTTCCTGAAGGGGCAACGCCGCCAGACGATCGAGGAGTTCCCTGACGCGTGCCAGACGCAGACAATACCCTTGGATCTTCTGCCGATTATAGGTGACGAGCGCCAGATCGATGGTGGCGAGGGTTGTCACAGTTCCGGCTGTCCCGACGAGCTGGGCCTCTTCGACACGGGGCAATTGACCTTGAAGCCGGTCGATCCTCTCCGCCACAACCTCCTCGAGCGCCTGCAGCTCACCAGGAGTCGGAGGATCGCTTACGAGATGCTGCTCGGTCAACTTCACCACGCCCAGGCCTGTGCTGACGATGGCCTCGATGTCCTCCCCCTTGGCCAGCACGAACTCGGTGCTCCCCCCGCCCACGTCGATGACCAGGACCCGGTGCGACCCAAGATGGAGCCCGTGGCGGACGCCCAATAGGGTGAGGCACGCCTCCTCCCTCCCATCGATGACCCGGATGGTCAGCCCGGTCTCCCGTGCGATCTCGGTGACCAGCTCCTCGCGGTTTTCTGCCTCCCGCACTGCGCTGGTGGCGACGGCCGCAACCTGCTCGGCCTTGAAGCGGCGCGCCGCCTCGGCAAACCGCCGCAGTGCCGCGAGGCTACGACGCCGCGGCTCATCCTGCAGTAGTCGCATGGGGAGCAGCCCCTCGCCGAGGCGGGTGATCTCCTGCTCTTCGTGGAGGATGGTGAAGTCATCAGGGCTGACCGCCTCGGCGATGAGGAGCCGAAGGGTATTGGTCCCGACATCGATGGCCGCGTAGACCGCCATTCAGCCCTCGGCGCGGAGGTCTGTCTTTGCGGGATGGAGCCGGCGGACCAAGTCACGATCCGGGCGCACAACGATCGTCTTCTCCTGTGTGAGAAGGACCACCCCTGGCGCGGCCGCCTTCGGCTTCCTCAGGTATTTCCGCAGGACATAGTCCACCGGGACCTTGACCTGCCCCCGTGCTCGGCTGTAGTAGGCAGCGATCTGCGCCGCCTCTTGGAGGGTTCGAGGCAAGGCCGACTTCCCCTTCTGCAGGCGGACGACGACATGAGAGCCGGGAAGCCCTTGAGCGTGAAGCCACAGGTCATAAGACCGGGCAAGCCGCCAGGTCAGGTGATCGTTCCCGGGCCCGTTCTTCCCCACCAGGATCGTCATGCCATCCGATGAGCGGAACGTTCGGGGCTCTGGTCCCGCCGAATCCCGAACGCCTCTTGTGCCCTTATCGCGGGATGGAAGCGGTCTGACGATTGGCGCAAGGGCGGCCTCGATCTGCCGGAGCTCGTCCAGCCCTTTGGCCTCTTCGGACTCCCGGATGGAGCTCTGCAGCCTGGCAAGGCGCGCCGCCACATCCGCGAGGCGCTTCCTCACGATCCCCTCCCCGCGCTTTGCTTTGCGCTGCATGGCAAAGTAGTGCTTCGCGTTCTCCTCGATCGAGCGTGCGGGGTCCAGCTCGATCTGAAGGGGTCCCCCTGCTGGATCGGCGTAGTTGGGAAGCTCGACCGCCCGCTGTCCGCGGCGGATAGCGGCGCGATTGGCGAGCAGGAGCCGCCCCTTCAGTTCATGAAGCTCGGCCTGACTATAGACGGTCGCCTGTTCTGCGAGTTGGGCCGAAAGCCGCTCCGCTCTGGCGACCTCTCGCTTCAGGCGGCGCAGCAACTTAGCCCGAAGCGCCCCCTGTCCTGTCTCCGCCTCACGACCCGACTGATACCCCGCGGCGGCTGCGGACATAGCGGAGTAGGGAACCTGGCGATCACCAGGAACCGTGATGAGCGAGAAGGCCGCGAGGCCGATCGGCTGCCCATCATCCCCGATGAGGAGCCTGGGCTCGAAGCGGCCTTCGGTAACTTTGGTGACGAGGTCGGAAAACGCTTTCCAAAGAGACAGGGCCTGCTCGTGCAGCGGGTCCCGCGCCGAGAATGCTGAGCGGGCTACCAATTCCGCAGCCATCATCGGGCCAAACCCTGTGAAGCAGGTCATGAGCACGTGCGCCGGTTCGATCCCTTCGGCCAGGCGTCGCCGGACACGTTCGCAGAATTCTTCTTCCCCGACCAGACTGGGATCGACGCGGCCGGGCTCAAAAGGGACCCGATATGGCTCGCCAGCTCTTGACGGCTCACTCCCTGCCTTTCCCGAGGTGGGGCGCAGGCGGTCGATGATCGTTCCGGTCGCTCGATCGACCAAGACGAGATTTCCGCGGGGACCCAACATCTCCGCGTAGAGCGTCATAGCCCCCTCCGGCGCGGAACCGCCCTTCACGTGCAACGCCACGATCCGTTCCAGGCCCAACTGCTCGATTCTCTCGACCGCAGCGCCCTTGATCCTCGAGGCCACCGCTTCCCCAAACCTCGATGAGAAACCGGGAAGGTCGCGCGACGGCGAGACCACCTCAACCCTTGGCGCGCCGGGCTTCACAGACAGCACGAGCCCGCCCGGCCCTCGTCCCCTATGAAAGACCAGAAGCAGACTCCACCGATCGGGTTGCACGACGCGGCTGATCTTCTCGCCCTGGAGGACGTGTTGGGCTTCCTGGATCAAGGCAGCGAGGCAAAAGGCATCCATGGACGCAACTATATCCAAGGTGGCTCATGGTGTAAAGGTCAGCCTGGATCGAGGCGAGATGAGCGTGGCGTCTCTGCTGGGGACCAAGCAGAAAGAATCTGGGTATGCCTTTGCTGAAATTGAATTGCGTTGAACATATTTGGAGAGGCCGGGTAGCAGCCGTCTCCGATCCAACGGAGCCCGGGAGCGTTCCGCGTCCTGTCTCAAGCACGAAATGACTCGACTGCCCGGGGCACACCTTGGCGTTCGAAAAAAATACTTGACAAGCCAAGATTACGTGTATATACTCCCATTATGCTAGATCGCAAGAGTCAGGCAGAGTTTGCCAAATCTCAAGGTGCCGAGTGTGTCTGCGGCAATCTTCGCAAAGCAGCCCGCGCGGTCACCCAGTTGTACGATGAGGTATTGCGGCCTACTGGTCTTCGGGTTACGCAGTTCTCTATCTTGGCAGCGACGATGGCGATGGAACCGGTAACGGTGTCACGACTGGCTGAGGCAACTGTGACAGACCGGACGACGTTGACCCGAAACCTCAAGCTACTCCAAGAGCAGGGCCTCATCAGAGTTGATCCTGGGAATGACCGGCGAGAGCGGGAGGTAACCCTGACCGATCAGGGCCGGAAAGCCGTGGCCAAGGCGTACCCGCTCTGGCAAAAGGCGCAGACCCATGTGGTCAAAGGATTGGGTGAAGGGCGTTGGAGGGGACTGCGCGG
>JBGPUH010000131.1:0-6671 GCA_041491025.1 Methylomirabilis sp. (SeqCode) | reverse complement strand
ATCGATGTCGGCACCAATCGCCTTGCTGATGGTCGGATTGTGGGCGACGTGGATTTTCCGGAGGTCGCGAAGAGGGCTTCGCTGGTGACCCCGGTCCCCGGCGGCGTTGGTCCGATGACCGTGGCCATGTTGTTGAAGAACGCGGTGGATGCCTGTCGCCGGGCGTGTGCCGCTTCCGGGGCTCTTCAGGTTGGGTCGGCTTCGTAAAGGGGGAGGGCTGATAACGCATGCCCAAGCCAGGCTCTGCCGCGCCGAAAGACCAGCCCAGGGAGCTGTTCCGACGGGGATGGTGATCGTATGACCGATGAACTGCGCTCGGCGGGTGGCGAGCATTCCACGATGGATTCGGAGCAGGAGGAGCCCCCCCTGCTGACGAAGGAAGAGGCGATCGCTGAGGTCAAGACGTGGTTCGAGCGATATAAGATCGATCCGAAGCAGATCTTCGCCAGGGCTGGGGATCAGATCGTGCGCTACGGGGACCTGATCCCTCACCTCGAACAAGAAACCGGGGAAGGGCGAGTGCTGCTTCGCGCCATCTCTCGGGGCCGGGTGATCCGGAAACAGCGCGGGTTCCCTGGCGTCCTGGGCGGCGATCAGAAGTGAACGACGAGGGATGACGCCGGCAGTGTCGTCTGACCCGGCCGAGATCATCGTTGACCGGCAGCAGCACGTCCTGATCATCACCTGGAAGGATGGGCATCGTAGCGTCTACTCGTTCGATGATCTCCGGAGGGACTGCCCGTGCGCCGCGTGCGATGATGCCCGAAGCAAGCGGCAGACCGCGGCGGGCCTCCTGGTTCTCAGCGGCCCGGTCCTGAGGCGCGGCGAGACCCAGGTGAAAGAGTATCAGCCTGTGGGGTGGTATGCCCTCAACTTCACGTGGAGCGATGGGCACGACACCGGAATCTATACATACGAATCTCTTCGGGCCAAGTGTTCCTGTGAGGAGTGTCTGCAAAGGAGAAAGGCAGGGTGATTCGACACGGCTCAGCTATCAGCCATCGGCTTTCAGCGGAAACAGGGGCTCGCTAAGAACCCGCTGCTATTTGTCATGCTGATCGCTGAATGCTGAACGCCTCCCTCGCGGGTACCCGTGGGGAGGAGAGAATCAAGAGATTCCGGCGATGATAGGGTCTCAAGGCCAATCACACAAAGGAGGGGCGGATGGCACAGAGGATGAAGCCGTCGAAGGGGCGGGGGGTTTCATCAAAGGTCTCAAAGCGAAAAAAGGCGGTGGCTCCAAAGGCGGCTCGGAAACCGAAAGCGGCGGCTGTCAAGCCAAAGGGTAAGCCGGCTCCCGCAAGACGCAAGCCTGCTGTCGCAAGACCCAAACCCAAGCGGGCTCCGGTCAGAGTGAAGCCCAAACGGAAGCCGGCTCCGACACAGGGGCCGTCGGTTGCCACCCTTCAGCGACGGATTCAGGGATTGGAAGGGCAGCGCCAGGCTTGGGAGCATGACCGGGCAGAGCTCGCCCGCTGGCGAGATCACCACACTCAACTTCAGGAGCAGGTGAAGGCCAAGGACTCCGCACTGGCGTTCAAGGAAAAAGCGATCCTGGACCTGAGACGGCAGGTTGAGGAGCTGAAGGCGGAGACCAAGAGAAAGGAGACATCGGCCTAGGGGTCGGCGGATGCGAGCAGTTCAGTTACGCGGACCGGGGATCGTCGAACTCGTCGAGATGCCGGTCCCGTCGATCGGGTCCGGGGAATTGCTCCTGGAGATGAGGGCGTGTGGCCTCTGCGGCTCGGATCTGGCCAAGATCTTTGATGAGAAGCGGCTGGAGTGGCCCGTCCCGCTGGGCCACGAGGTGGTGGGCGTCGTCAAGGCGGTGGGGGAAGAGGTCACGCGGTTTGCCCCGGGTGATCGCCTGGCAATCGCGCACCATGTCCCCTGTGGCCGCTGCCGTTACTGTCGCCACGGCAGCGAGTCGATGTGTCCACAGTTCAAGGCGACAAACATTGACCCCGGAGGGTTTGCCGAGTTCGTCCGCATTCCTGCCCTGCAGGTGGAGCAGACGGCCTTTCCGATTCCTGATGCCCTTTCTGATGAAACCGGCACCTTCATGGAACCGTTGGCGTGCGCCCTGCGGGCGGTCAAGCGGTCTGACGTGCAGGCCGGCGATCACATCGCCGTGATCGGCGCGGGGTGCATGGGGCTGTTGGTCGCACAGGCCGTCGCGCTACGGGGCGCCAGGCCGATCTGTGTCGATCTTCGGGAGGAGCGCCTCGAGTTAGCTCGGACCTTGGGACTTGAAATCGGCGTGAACGTCGCCAGATCAGATCCCATGAAGACTCTTCTCAGGCTGACCGGAGGAGAGGGAATCGATGGGGCCATCCTCACAGCGGTAAGCGTGCCGATCCTGGAGTGGGTGCTCGGTGCCCTTCGCCGTGGGGGAAGAGTCAATCTCTTCGCAGAAGCGAGTGGGCCGAAGCACATGCCGATCGACGTGAGCGCGTTCTACCGGCAGGAACTCTCCCTGACGGCGACCTACTCGACCACGCCGGCGGAGCTCGGGGAGGCGATCCAGCTCCTGGTGCTTGGCAAGGTGAAAACGCTTCCGCTTGTGAGCCACAGGCTTGACCTGGCCCGATTCGATGAGGGGGCGCGCCTGCAGCGAGAAGGGCGCGCCACGAAGATTCTGTTTTTCCCTTCTGGGGGGAGCACGTCACGATGGCAGTGAACGTCCTTAGCGAGACGATGCTGGCGGCGGTTCTCCACGGCCCCAGCGACGTTCGGCTGGAAGAGGTGCCGGTTCCTCAACTCGGTCCGGAGGACCTGTTGGCCAGGGTTGAAGCCGCCTCACTCGATTTCACCGATCGGAAGGTGTACTTGCGCGGATCACACCCGATGATTGAAATCCCCGGCCTTTTCGGACACGAGTGGGCGGGGATCATCGTGGCGCGAGGGGAGCGGGCTGATGCGAGGTGGCGGCCAGGGATGCGGGTGGTGGGAGCAAACTCTGCCCCCTGCACCGAGCCGGAGCTCCTCCTTCGCTGTCGTCCCTGTCAGCGGGATCGTGAGGGCATGTGCGAGCGAATCCTGTACAACAACGGCGCCTTCGCTCCGTACATTCGGATCCCTGGGCGCATCGTGTCGGTCAACCTGCATGAGCTGCCCCTGGAGGTGCCGTTTGAGGAGGCGGCTCTGGCAGAGCCACTGGCGTGCGTCATGCACGCGATCCGCCGGGTGCCTATTTGCGACGGGGATCTCGTCGCCATTGTCGGCGCAGGGCCGATCGGGCTGATGTTCGTCTCCGCCTTCCGTGGCCGCTATGGCCGGGCGATACGCCTCCTGTGCCTGGACCACCACGATGATCGTTTAGCCGTGGCACGAACGTTGGGAGCCGACGCGGTGCTGAACACTGCCGGAGGGCCGGGCCGAGCTGGCCCGAAAGGGGTGCTCGGGGTAGAACGGGCCGATGTGGTCGTCGAGGCGGTAGGAAGTCAGCAGGCGCACCAGGAGGCGTTTGAGCTCCTCGGTCGTGGCGGGACCCTTGTCTCCTTCGGCGGAGTTGCCCCAGGCACCGTGCTTCCCCTGGACCTGCATCGGCTGCATTATGAGGAGATACAGATCGTTCCAATCTACCATCATACGCCGACAGATTTCGCCCGCGCGGTGCAGGCGATCGTCCGCCGCGAGGTCCCGATACGCCGCCTGATCACCGCCCGTCTCCCGCTCACGGATCTACGCATAGCGCTTGAAATGGTGCACGAGCGGACAACCCTTCGGACGATCCTGTTTCCCTGGAGCACCGGGAAGACGTGAGAATGGTCAGGTGGGGCGGGGAATCGTTTCGGCAGGGGTCAGCCGCGTGGCATCTTCGGGAGAACCGGATGTGTTCAGGCCCTGGCTGCCAGCCTTGCTGATGTCGTACAGACGCGGCACGAACGGGGTGCCGACGTCCAGCATCCACCCGCTCGCACACGTCCCCATTTAGTCCGGCAGTTCTGGGGGCTCGATTGGCGGCAGTTCACCGGTCAAGCTTTCCAGGACGGCCAGAAGATCTGCTGCGTCTGCTTCGCTCAGGTTGAGGGGCTGCACAAGTGGGTCCTTTCGCGGATCGTTCCCGCCCCCCGTGTTGTAGAACGCAATGACCTCCGGCAGCGTGCGAAGAGCGCCGTTGTGCATGTAGGGAGTTCTCGAGGTGACATTGCGGAGCGTGGGGGTTTTGAAGGCCCCGAAATCCTTGTCCTGCTTGGTGACCAAGTAGCGCCCCGGATCCGCGGTCAGCGACCGATAGTCCGGCACCCCCATCCGTTTCGCGTCGAACCGCAAAGACGCCAGGACCCGTGGGTCTTTGAGGAAGTCAGGCGCCGGGACGCCAAGGTTGTGGAAGGCGCTGTCTGTGAAGGTCGGACCGTTGTGACAGAGGATACAGCGCGCCTTTCCTGTAAAGAGGGTGAGGCCTCTGACGGCTGACGCGGAGAGGGCGGAGCGATCACCCTTGGCATAGCGATCGAAAGGAGAATCGGTCGTGACAATGGTCCGCTCGAAGGCGGCGATCGCCTTCCCGATCGCATCGGGAGTGGGGCCGGTGCCGAAGACCTGCCGGAACCGGCGGACGTACTCGGGGATGGCGTGTAGCCGTTCGATCAAGAGGTCCAGGCTCTGGTTCATGTGGAGCGGATTCTGGATCGGGCCCAGGGCCTGTTTTTCCAGAGTGCTCGCCCGCCCATCCCAGATCAGGCTCTTGTTATAGGCGACGTTGATCAAGGTCATGGAGGCGCGTCGTTCCACCTGAGTCGGATAAGCCGGCGACTGGCGGTCTTTAAAGGACCAACCCTGTGTGGGTTCGTGACAGTGTACGCACGTTCGACTTCCGTCACCCGAGAGCCGGTAGTCAAAGAAAAGGAGCCTTCCCAATTCGATCTTCTCTTGCGTGAGTGGATTGTCCACGGGGATCGGTACCGGGGAGAGCGGACCTATCTCGGCCGGGGAGCCGGCCGAGGGTTGAGCCAGGCCGGCATTCTCCATCGGGCTGCCGGCAAGTACGGCCGCCAACATGGCCGGCAATAGGGGAAGCACTTTTCTGCTTGCACAATGTCGCATCATCTCACCTCGCAGATATTGAAAGGCACGCTGTTCACCCTTGGTTCGATATTGGTGAAAAAGTCCTTTCGCGTCATTGCGAGGAGCGGAGCGACGAAGCAATCTCTCGAGCAAAGTCCGGTGAGATTGCCGCGCTCCCTTCGGTCGCTCGCAATGACGAGGCATTGGGTTGAAACCTCGCCATGGACTTTCATGTCCATGGGTGCACCGCAGGTGCATGAGACATTGCTTCGAAAGCTAGCACCCCCTTCATCAGAGTGTCAAGCGTGCTTCGATGGGTGGCTTGACGGCGTAAAAAAGTGTTGACAAGATCGGCCTGGAGCGATAAGGATGTTGCGGATTCGTCGAGCAGTGGTGCCACGGTCTCATTCTATTCTTCAAGAGCGGGCGTTCGAAATGGTGAAAAAACAGGGAAATGGGATTGCACGGGTGACGACGATCAGGTCTGCCTTGTTGTCTGACCCCGGGCGGCAGGATTTGGCGCTGATGCCTGTGCGCCAGAGGCGGGAGGCGCCGATTCGGGGTCGAGTCAGCCCCAATTATCCAACGCTGCGATTTCATCATTACAAGAGCGTGCAATGGATTCTGTCGGGTGGGCCAATGGCAGAGGCGTACACCCCCGTGGTCGTCTATGATGACTGCCGGGGCTGCTTAGTATGCGGCCGAACGACCGAATGGTTCATGGAGTTCGCAAGGCTAGCCTATCGTCTCACGGGGCTGAACCTTCGTGACTGCCTTCACTGGGGCCATCTCTTCGACAATCCAAAGCCGCTGATTGTCCCCACCTCCAACTTGCAGTGGTGTAACCAGCAGACCCTGGCGGAGTTGCGCGAGAGCTACTTCAGCCTCAGCCAAGTCTCCCGCCCCTCACTTCAGAAGCTCTGGGAACGGGATCGAGTCCTCTCGCAGAGCGAACGGTTTGAAGACCGACTGACCATCGTGAGCAGGATGGTTGAGCTCTGGGAGGATGGGCAGTATATCGGCTGGCCAAGCTAGACAACCACCCTCCTCCCCGCAGTGTTCACCTCTTTGTTCCCCGACGATACACCTTCGGTCATAGGCGCGCAACGCTCCAGAGGGACAGGCGGCATGGGCGCGTGACCCTCAGGCTCTTCCTCGCTCGAGTGAATTCGTCGAAGGCTCGCTACAAGGTGAGGGCGTGTCTAGGCACGTATTTGCCCCTATTGGGGGAGCCGTGGAGTGGCATGAATGAGCTGGGCCGAGGCACACACTATGGAGGCAGAGGCTGGGCAAGACGGTGCTACCCAGCCAGGGTGCAGGAAAGGGCCCGACGCCCTCCGGAGGCAGAATAGAGCCGCCTCTATTCTGGTGACGAAGGCGCGCAGATTCGACGTCGACATATTGAGGATGCAGGGAGCAGCGCCACGCTACTCCTCGGGCCGAGCCGATCTTGTCGAGGGATTCTACTCAACCACCCCCATGTCGACAGGGGGTCGCCCTGTTGGATTGGCTCGAAACTCCTACAGGTCCTGGGGCTTCAGCGTCTTCCGTTTGTTGGCATGGGCGCGTGCTTCAGCCGCACCCACCATCTCTCGCACCTTTTTGTCTAGTGCGGCGTAGAAATCGCTTGATACGTTGCACTTCTTCGCGGCGGCCTTGGT
>JBGPUH010000130.1:0-6679 GCA_041491025.1 Methylomirabilis sp. (SeqCode) | reverse complement strand
GCGCGGTCGGCTTCGCGCCCGGGCAGTACAGGGACCTGTCCGTCTACCGCAACGTCGTGATCGGCTTTTCCGTGTGGTACGTATCGGCCTTCTACATCGCGGCGATGGTCGCGCTCGGGTTTCACATGTACCATGGGGTGTGGAGCATGTTCCAGACGCTCGGCGTGAACACCGAGAATGCCAGTCGCGTCTACCGGGCGCTCGCCACCGTCTCGTCGGCCATTGTCGTGCTGGGCAACATCTCCATACCGGCCGCAGTCCTCGTCGGGCTCGTCAAGTGATGGAGGGTGACAGACATGGATGTTGAGACGAAGGTCGGCCATACGGCAGCCGCTGTCGTCGACGGCAGGCTTGACGCGAAGATCCCGCCGGGGCCGATCGAGCAGAAGTGGGAGCGGCACCGCTTTGATATGAAGCTGGTGAGTCCGATCAATCGGCGGGGCTACACGATCCTGGTCGTGGGCTCGGGCCTCGCTGGGGCCGCGGCGGCCGCCTCACTCGGCGAGCTGGGTTACGACGTCAGGTGCTTCTCCTATCACGACAGTCCGCGCCGCGCCCACTCGATCGCCGCCCAAGGCGGCATCAATGCGGCGAAGAACTACCGAAACGACGGCGACAGCGTGTTCCGCCTCTTCTATGACACCGTGAAGGGCGGCGATTTCCGAGCGCGCGAGGCCAACGTGTACCGGTTGGCCGAGCTCAGCGTGAACATCATCGACCAATGCGTCGCCCAGGGTGTCCCCTTTGCACGCGAGTACGGTGGCCTTCTCGATAACCGGTCCTTCGGCGGTGCCCAGGTCTCTCGCACATTCTACGCCAGGGGCCAGACGGGACAGCAGCTCTTGCTGGGGGCGTACCAGGCACTCGAGCGCCAGGTCGGGCTTGGCACGGTGACCATGTACTCGCGACGGGAGATGCTCGATCTCGTCGTGGTTGACGCGCGCGCGCGAGGCATTGTGACGCGCGATCTGGTCACCGGCGCCATCGAGTGTTTTTTCGGCGACGCCGTGGTCCTGGCCACCGGCGGCTACACCAACGTCTTCTATCTCTCGACGATGGCGAAGGCCTCGAACGCAACGGCCATCTGGCGGGCCCACAAGCGCGGGGCATTCTTCGGGAACCCCTGCTTCACGCAGATTCACCCGACATGTATCCCGGTGAGCGGCGAGCACCAGTCGAAGCTCACGCTGATGAGCGAGTCGCTTCGCAATGACGGCCGCGTGTGGGTGCCGAAGAAGGCCGGGGACACGCGGCCGCCGGACCAAATCCCGCCCGACGAGCGCGATTACTATCTCGAGCGGAAGTACCCGAGCTACGGGAATCTGGCGCCGCGGGACATCTCCTCGCGCGCGGCCAAGGAAGTGTGCGACGAGACGCGTGGCGTCGGTCCGGGCGGGCGGGGCGTGTATCTCGACTTCGCCGACGCCATCAAGCGCCTCGGCGAAGCGGCGATCCGCGAGAAGTACGGCAACCTCTTCGACATGTACGAGCGGATCACCGGGGAGAACGGGTACCGGATCCCGATGCGGATTTATCCCGCCGCCCACTACGTGATGGGCGGCCTCTGGGTCGATTACAACCTCATGTCGACCATCCCCGGGCTGTTCGTCGCCGGGGAGGCGAACTTCTCCGATCATGGCGCGAACCGGCTTGGCGCGAGCGCGCTGATGCAGGGGCTTGCCGACGGCTACTTCATCCTGCCGTACACCCTGGCCGATTACCTTGCGCGCAACAAGCCTGACAAGGTGGACGCGCGCCATCCAGCCTTCCGTGCGGTGGAGGCCGAGGTCCTGGAGCGCGTCACGCGGTTGCTCGGTGTCAACGGCAAGCGCACGGTCGACTCGTTCCACCGGGAGCTCGGGCATATCATGTGGGAGAACTGCGGCATGGCACGCAACGATGCTGGGCTCCGTCGTGCGCTCGCGAGGATCCCGGAGTTGCGCGGGGAGTTCTGGAAGAATGTCCGAGTGCTCGAGGGAAACGAGGAGGTGAACCAATCGCTCGAGAAGGCGGCTCGCGTGGCGGACTTCCTGGAGCTGGGCGAGCTCTTGTGCATTGATTCGCTCCACCGCACGGAATCGTGCGGCGGGCACTTCCGCGAGGAGAGCCAGACGCCGGATGGCGAGGCGCAGCGCGACGACGAGCGCTTCGCCTACGTCGCGGCTTGGGAATACACGGGCACACTGGCGCGACCGAACCTCCATAAGGAACCCCTCACCTTCGAGCACGTCCACCTCACCGAGCGAAGCTACAAATGACGCCGCGTGCATCTCGAGTAGGTCCCCCATGGCGCATGCCGGTGTCACGGAGCCCGCGACGATGAACCTGACTCTCAAGGTGTGGCGCCAGAAGCACGCAAAGGCCCAAGGCCGCTTCGTCACCTACCACGCGAAAAACATCAGCCCAGACATGTCGTTCCTCGAGATGCTCGATGTCGTGAACGAGGAGCTGATCGGGCGTGGCGAGGAGCCGATCGCGTTCGAGCACGACTGCCGCGAGGGCATCTGCGGCACGTGCGGTGTCATGATCGACGGCGTGGCCCACGGGCCGAGGCGCGCCACCACCGTCTGCCAACTCCACATGCGGAGTTTCAGGGACGGCGCCAGCCTCACGATCGAGCCCTGGCGTGCGAAAGCGTTCCCGGTCATCAAGGATCTGATCGTGGATCGGAACGCCTTCGACCGGATCATCCAGGCGGGCGGCTTCATCACCGCGCCGACGGGTTCGGCGCCCGACGCGAACGCGATCCTGGTCCCGAAAGAAAGCGTGGATCTCGCGTTTGACGCCGCAGCCTGCATCGGCTGCGGCGCCTGCGTCGCGGCGTGCCCAAACGCCTCAGCGATGCTGTTCACGGCCGCGAAGGTGTCGCACCTCGGCCTCCTCCCGCAGGGGCAGCCCGAGCGCTCCGAACGCGTACGCAACATGGTGGCCGCGATGGAGAAGGAAACGTTCGGGAACTGCACGAACATCGGCGAGTGCGCGGCGGTCTGCCCCAAAGAGATCAGCCTCTACTTCATCTCGCGGATGAATCGCGACTTCATCACGGCGAGCCTCAAAGGCCGGAAAGTGGCGCACCAGGCCGCCGGGAGCTGAGGGAAGCGACGTGGGGTAGGGGGCGCTCACCCTGTTGCGCGTGGTTCTACAGAACGGGCGCCACTCTCAATCACGACGACGGTACCGTAGGAGGGTGAGATGTGCGCTCCGCTCAGGAAGCCGATAGGTAGGGGCCGAGAGGGATGTGAAGGATGAAGATACACGAGTTTCAGGCGAAGGCAATCCTCGCCGGGTATGGGGTGCCCGTCCCGAGGGGCGAGGTGGCTGTCACGGCTGTCGAAGCGCGGAATGCGGCCGAGCGACTTGGAGGGCCCGTGGTGGTCAAGGCCCAGATTCACGCGGGCGGTCGTGGCAAGGCGGGTGGGGTCGTGTTGGCATCTTCCCCTGGCGAAGCAGAGACCGCGGCGGAGCGGCTCATTGGCTCCCGACTCGTCACACATCAGACCGGCCCCGAAGGGAGCGTGGTGAAGCGGATCCTGGTGGAGGAGCGAACATCCGTTGCCCGCGAACTGTATGCCGGGATCGTCCTCGATCGCAAGGCCGCGATGCCCGTGATCATGGCGAGCCGAGCGGGCGGAATGGATATCGAAGAGGTGGCGGCGAAGCATCCTGAAAAGATCATCAAGGTTGCGGTGGACCCCGCCACTCAGCTTCAGGCCTTCCATACACGCCAGCTCGTCTTCGGGTTAGAGCTGCCGCAACCTCTCCAGAGCGCCGGTATGGAGTTCTTCCGAGGCCTCTATCGCGCCTTTCAGGAAAAGGACTGTTCGCTCGTCGAGGTCAACCCCCTGGTGATCACCGCGGACAACCGGCTTTTGGCCTTGGATGCCAAACTCACGTTCGATGACAATGCCCTTTTTCGCCACCCCGATGTGCAGGCCTTGCGAGATCTTGACGAGGAGTCTCCTCTCGAAGTCGAGGCCTCCAAGTTCGGGCTGAACTACATCAAACTCGATGGCACGGTGGGATGCATGGTCAATGGGGCCGGTTTAGCGATGGCCACGATGGATATCGTGAAGCTCGCCGGCGGTGAGCCTGCGAACTTTCTGGATGTTGGCGGCGGTGCCAGCGCCGAGCAGATCGAAAATGCTTTTCGCATCCTGACCTCAGACGGCTCGGTCAAAGCGGTCCTCATCAACATCTTCGGGGGAATCCTACGGTGTGACCGACTGGCAGAGGGTGTCATCCATGCTGTTCGGTCGCTCCAGGTCACATTGCCCATCGTCATTCGGATGGAAGGGACCAATGTCGACCAGGGAAAGCGGATGCTTCGGGAGGCTGGCCTGAATTTCATCACCGCAGACGGGATGCAGGAGGCGGCGGAGAAGGCAGTGAAGGCCGCCAAGGCAGCGCGTTCGTAGTTCATAGTTCGGAGTTCGTCGTTCAGAGTTAATAGGCAAGATCGCGGCCACAGCGCATGTTCCGTCCATGAACTCTGAACCCTGAACTCTGAACAGTGCCGAGGGATTATGAGCATTCTTGTGGATAAGAAAACGCGGCTGGTGGTCCAGGGGATCACAGGCAAGGAGGGGACGTTTCATACTCTGGCCTGTCGTGACTATGGGACCGCGGTGGTCGCTGGTGTCACCCCCGGGAAGGGTGGGAAGCGCCACGAGGGGATTCCGGTCTTCGACACCGTGCGTGAGGCCGTGGCGAAGGAGAGGGCTAACACCGCAATGATATTCGTCCCGCCAGCCTTCGCCGCCGATGCCATTCTGGAGGCGATCGAGGCGGCCGTCCCCCTGGTGGTGTGCATTACCGAGGGGATCCCGACCCTGGACATGGTGCGGGTCGCCCGTTTCCTCGGAGGTTCCAAAACCCGCCTGATTGGCCCGAACTGCCCGGGGATCATCTCACCGGGAAAGGCCAAGGTCGGGATTATGCCAGGACAGATTCACAAGCGGGGCAAGATCGGCGTGGTGTCAAGGAGCGGGACGCTGACGTATGAGGCGGTGGGTCAGCTTACCCGTTTGGGCCTTGGCCAGTCCACCTGTGTGGGGATCGGTGGGGATCCGGTCATCGGCACCAGTTTCGTAGATTGTCTGGGGCTGTTCGAAGACGACCCGGGAACCCAGGCGATCCTCATGATCGGCGAGATCGGGGGAACCGCCGAGGAGGAAGCCGCAGCGTTCGTCAAGCGTCATGTTTCCAAGCCCGTGATCGGCTACATCGCAGGCTTAACAGCGCCGCCAGGCCGAAGGATGGGCCATGCGGGAGCGATCATCTCGGGCGGGAAGGGGACGGCGGCAGAAAAGATCACAGCCATGCGGCGGGCCGGCATCGCAGTCGTGAAGAGCCCGGCGGGGATGGGGGCCGCCGTCATGAAGGCTCTCAGGGGATAGCCTGACACATGCCGGGCCATAGACCATCCGCGTTGAGCGGGTGGTTTTCTTTTTTTGGCTCCGGGAGGGAGTAATGGAACAGACCTTGGTAATCGTGAAGCCAGATGCTGTGGCCAGGGGTCTCATAGGCGAGGTCATTCGGCGATTAGAGGGTGAAGGGGTCGTTATCTGTGGGCTCAAGATGGTGGTGCTGGAGCAGCGAGAGGCTGAGGGCTTCTATCATGTGCACCGGGGTCGGCCATTCTTTGACAGCCTCACGCGTTTTATGGCATCTGGCCCCTGTGTCGTGATGGTGCTTGAGGGGGAAGGGGCGATCCAGCGCGTCCGGCAACTCATGGGGGCCACCGATCCACTCAAAGCCGCGGAGGGGACGCTGCGGCGAGCTTTTGCGACCAGTATCGAGAAAAACGTTATTCATGGCTCCGATTCGCCGGAATCGGCGGCCTTTGAAATCCCATTTTTCTTCAGTCGTCTGGAGCTCCTTTCCGCGGGCGGCAGGGGGGCATCGGCGTCGCCCTGAGCCCGGCTTGACGGCCGTTTCGTCGAGGAAATTCCTTGACTTCGAGGGATCGCCTCTGTATAATCCCCCAGCTTTAAGGGAGTTTTCAGATGCTGGTGGAGCGGTCACGGATCCCCCCGGAGGGGCTCGATCTTCAGGTTCATGAAGAGCCCCATTGGGAGGGTGTCGATGGGCTGTGGATTGCACTTGCCCCGGTTGAAGCCTCGTTCCATCTGGAACGGAAGAGCGATGGCATTCTCGCGACGGGAGCTTTCACGACAACAGTTGTCGTTCCGTGCAGCCGATGCTCAGAACCGGTTTCTGTTCCAGTATCGGATCAATTTGAGGTCATGTACCTTGGAGTCCAGGACCGCTTTCGGGGCGAGGAAGTCGAGCTGTCCGCGGGGGAGATGGATGTGGATGTTCTAAGAGACGATCGCCTCGATCTATCCGCTTTATTGCGCGAGAATGTCCTACTGAACCTGCCGCTTCAGCCCCTCTGTCGGGCTGAGTGTCATGGCCTTTGTCCACAATGCGGCGTGAACCTGAACGAAACGTCCTGCCAGTGCCGGGCCCAGGAGCCCGATCCAAGGCTTCGCCCCCTTCAGCATCTGCTCTAGCCTGCGGATGTCCAGGAGAATCAAGGATGCCACTTCCGAAACGTCGACACAGCAATGCCCGGACGAGAAAACGACGCTCCCACGACGCCCTCTCCATCCCTTCGCTTGTTGAGTGTCCCAACTGTCATGAGCGAAAGCTTCCGCATCGCGCCTGCCCGGCCTGT
>JBGPUH010000129.1:0-6689 GCA_041491025.1 Methylomirabilis sp. (SeqCode) | reverse complement strand
TCTTGCTCAGGGGCCACTCCAAGTTGGTCCTTCCACGCGAGCATCAGGCTGATGAGCGGCCCCCCGTGGCCCCCGCGTCCATACAACCAAGGCCCAGGCATTTCCAGGCCCTGAAACGTCTCGCGAAGCATTTCAGGAAACATCCGGCACCTTCCCATCCCCGGCCCGCCCCGTTCCTCTTCGGCAGCGGCGGCCTGGTTCCAGCCTGGCGCGATGCCTGACCCGAGAACACCGGCCAGCACCAGCAGAGCGGCAACAATCGGTCTCATGGCTATTTCCCCCTCTTGAAATGGCCCTCGTCGACCGACGACTCGATGCCTCGGGACGATGCCGAGAGCCGGATTACCCTCATTCCGACAATTTGACACTCAGCACCCCGATGACGTTTAGTGCAGAACTGACGCTCCTCGCCCTGCCATCTTCAACGCTGCTTCTCAAAGAGGCGCTTCAGCCCTCCGCCGAGCTGCTTCGCCGCATCACCCACCCCCTCCGCGCCCTTCCTCCCCAGCGACACAACGCCACTCGCGACACCTTTCACGCTAACGCCGAGCTGCTCGGCCAGTCCAGAGGCCATGGCGGTGGCGAAGGACTTTTGGAGCTGAAAACGGGGATCGCTGAGATCGCCTTCAACCCGGAACGCGATCTCGATCTTCCCTTCCCGGGTCTTCAGCATGTTCAAGATGCCCTGCCGTGGCAGGCCCAAGAACGCATTCACGATGCCAGGAGGGGACTTGAGCTCAAGGTCTGCGAGGGTGGCCCTCCCCGGCGCGTTGACCTTTCTCTGGCGAACCTGAAAATCGAGGTCCATGTCGAGACGTCCACGTTCTACCCTGGCCTCTTGAACGGTCAGGAGGTAAGGGCCAAGAAGGGTCAGGTCGATCGAGCGGAGCGTCGCCTTGATGGAGGCGTCCTGAGTGATCGGTTCAACCCAGCCCGAGAGCCGGACTCGGCCGTCCACCTTCTTGCCCCTCAGGACCCCCTCAAACTCCAAAGGGCTCTTGCCCGGCGCAAGCGGAACGGCAAGTTGTTGGACCTTTGCCTGAACCTGTTCCAGCCGCAAGCGGACAGGAGGTCCTCGGACGGTCCGATCGATCAGCTCTATCCGACCGTCATGGACCAGGACTTCGGATATTGCCACTCGAGCTATCCGGCATCCTCTCGGTATCCCCTGTGCCGGCGCCGGCAATGCCAGGGGGAGTTCCACGCTTCCGTTCGGCCGGATCGCGACCACTACCTCCGGGCGCTCCAGCTCCACGCTCGAAAGCCGGATCTGGCCGGTGGGCAGGCTGCGGAGGCTCGGCGTCACGACGATCCGATGGACAGTCAAAGGAGCGGAGACACCCTTGCGGGTGATGCGGAGGTTGTTGACCGTGACATGCCTGAGGCCCACCTCCACCCTGTCCATTGACGCCTCAGGTCCGAGGACAGCCAGGAGGCACGTATGGATCGTCCTGGTCAGCACCCTGTAGCCGACCAGCGCCGCAACGCAGAACAGCCCGAGGCCGGCGGCGAGGAAGATGACAACCTTGGCCATGCGGCTCAGGGTCATGTCGGACACTCACGCCGAAAAGTTACTGCGGCCCCCATGCCTCCTCCTCATCCGGAAACTTGAGGAAGACGGTCCGCTCGATTCCGCACGAATCGCAGCGCACCCGCTGAAGGGCGACGCACCGCTCGGCGTCGCGCGGAGGCAGGATACGCTCCCCTTCGGTCCCACAGATCGGGCAGACGATCTTCTGGACGATCTTCGAGCCGGCGAGTGGGTCGGGTTCCATGCTACGCAGCCATCATCGAGGGGAGCCCTAAGACAGGATGGTCTGGAGTCGAGGGCGCAGGGTGGCGGGCAGTCATAATACACCTTCCCGGGCTACTCCGGGAGAAGAATCACCTTGCCGTAGTTCTTGCGATCCGAGACCAGCGCGTGGGCGGCGGCCGCCTCTCGGAGGGGAAAGGCCGGCCCCACCACGGGCCTGATCTTCTGCTCTTCGATCCACCGGTTGAGCTGCCACAATGCCCCGCCGATCAGGTCCGGCCGATTAAACAGCTTCCCTAGGTGGAACCCGACAACCGACAGGTTGCCGTAGAGTAACTGAGCGACGTCGGCCTTGGGCACGCGGGCGCTGGCGATTCCGACCGCGACCAGTCGTCCCAGCGGCGCCAGGCATTGCAGGCTCTTGTCAAAGACCTCCCCACCGACCATTTCGAGGATGACATCGACGCCTCGCCCAGAGGTGTGCCGACGCACCTCCTCGACGAAGTCGTCTCGCTGATAATTCATGGTCGCATCGGCCCCAAGGGCCTTCACCCGTTCGAGCTTCTCATCGGAGCTGGCGGTCGCGAAGATCCTGAGTCCCAGTTGTTTGGCGATCTGGACTGCCGCGGTCCCGACCCCTCCACCCGCAGAGTGGATGAGCACCGACTCGCCTGGCGCAGCCCTTCCAGCCGTCCGCAGGGCCATATACGCGGTCAGAAAGACAATGGGAAAAGCACCGGCCTCCTGGTCAGAGAGTGATGCGGGCGCGGGGAAGAGCCGTTGAGCGGAGATCGCCACCAACTGCGCATACCCGCCCGCGGTCGCCGATGGGTCAGGAAAGGCCAGGACGCGCGCGCCCTCCTGCACGCCGCTGACTCCATGGCCCAGGCGAACCACGGTTCCACAAACCTCGAAGCCCGGGATGTACGGAGGCTTTGGCCCTTCCTTATAGAGCCCCACCCGCATCATCACATCGGCGTAGTTGAAGCCGGCGACGCGGACCTTCAGGAGCACCTCTCCGGGCTTCGGTTCAGGATCGGGAACCTCTTCGTACCGTAGGACCTCCGGGCCCCCGTATTGTCGAACGACGATCGCCTTCACGGATTCGGCGCTCCCCGCCGCCTGCACCAGACCGACTGCATCTGAGAAATCGGATCGCCAGCCTCATTGTAGGCGGCGCGCAGCTCGACCAGGTATTCTTGCCGCCTGAGCTCTGAGGTGACCGTCTCTGCGTCCTTGATCTGGACCCCCGGGGGCAGTGCACCGGGTGTGAAGGCATTGGTGACGAACTCGTATCCCTCGTCGATCAGTCTCCCGATGGCCGGGTCCTTCGACACCATGAGGTCGATGTACGCCTTTCGGCCAAAATCCACAACGGCCATATCCTATTCGCTCGCCCGCGACATGACCACCTCGGTCAGGACGATGTCTGTGAGTGGCTTGTCGCTCGCATCGCGCGGGGCGTTGCCGATCGCCTCTAGCACCTCGTGCCCCTTGACCACCTCGCCAAAGACCGAGTGCTTGCCATCCAACCACGGGGTTGCCTGATGGGTGATGAAGAACTGGCTGCCATTGGTGTTGGGGCCGGCATTGGCCATGGACAGGATGCCGGGCTTATGATGGCGCAGGTCGGGGTGGAACTCATCGGAGAATCGGTATCCCGGCCCGCCGGTCCCTCGGCCAAGCGGGTCGCCGCCCTGGATCATGAAGTTCGGGATCACGCGGTGGAAGATCGTCCCGTTATAGAGCGGCCGCTTCACCTGCTGGCCCGTCTTCGGATCGGACCACTCCTTGGTACCCGTGGCGAGCCCGACGAAGTTGGCCACGGTCTTGGGCACCTTGTCCTCAAAGAGGCGGATCACGATTTCTCCCATGTTGGTCTTCAACGTCGCGTAAAGCCCTTCAGCCATGATGCTCTCCTTGGGCGTTCATGCTATTCGAGCTGTCGCCCTCGCATGGCGGCGAACTCGAAGATGACCTGCTCCTGAGCAAATGTGTCGATCGATGGCGGCCGCTTGGTCCTGAGGACCCTGATCGCTTCTTCGGCGCCCAACCCATGGTGGACAAGGGCGCAGGCCAGCATCGTGCCTGTCCGCCCCTGGCCCGCGTAGCAATGGACGACCACGGCGCCATCCGAGCCGGAGGCTTCCAGGAAGGAGAGGAACTCCTCGATCTGTTGGATCGTTGGCGCACAATAATCCGGAACCGGCAGATGGAGGTAGCGCAGGCCGAGGCTCCGCACGATTCCCTCATCCAAAGGCCTCTCGGTCGTGGAGACGATGGCACCGATCCCCTGAACCTTCAGGAACTCTATGTCATCCTCCAAAGGTCTCGAGCGCCCGGGCCGAGCCATCCCGGCCAATTTGCCTTCGATCACGAAGCTGAAATTATCCGCCATCGGTTTCCCTTACGGGTTCTACACTAGATTCCCGACCGCACGCAAGGCTCGCTCCCCACAATACCCTATCTATCGCGGATCCAACCACCTCCCCCTACAGTTGGCGGGCAACGTGCCGGGCCAAGTAACGAGCATAGCAGGGCGCGGCCCGCGGGGCCGACCGAGGCGTACGTTGTCAGGTACGTCGTCCCGGTCCGGGAGCCCGTCCCGGGATCTCGGACAGGGAGCGCCACGTGGGCCAGGAATGCCGCTAGGCGAAGTTAATTGGACCGGCACTAGCGGACCGGGCCGCCGAACGCCTCGGATGCTTCCCGGTACAGGGCGTCCGGACAATCTTGGTACCTGGGGGAGAAGTGGGACAACACCAACTCCTTCACGTTCGCCTCACGCGCCAGGAGGCCGGCCTGCCGCGCGGTCAAGTGGTAACGCTCGGTCGCTCGATCTCGATCCTGTTCCAGAAAGACCGCTTCGCAAAAGAGGATGTCCGCGTCGTGAGCCAGGGCAACAATCTTCTGCCGATTCTCGCGTGAGTACAGGGCGTCGGTGACATACACAAGCCTCTGACCTCTGGTCACCGTCGCGATCCTGTCTCTGAGATCACCAAGGGCCACCTCCCGGAATCGCTGTCCAGTGATGTCGGAGTACATCGCACGGACGATCGTCTCGTCCGGGGCGCCCGAGCGCAGCAGGCGCTTGAATTCGGTGAGCCAGGGCCCTACAGAAAGGCCCAGCCCCTTGAGCCGCTCCGGGTCGATGTTGATCCGTTGCGCCTCCGCGAGTGCAAATGACAGGCAAGGGATCTTGTGGTCGAGATGCGCAGCCTCGACCCGGAACAACGGATCATCGATCAGGACGCCGCGGAAGAGCGACGGCGGCGATAGATCGACCCGCTCGAATCGGGCGCCGCACGGGAAGTGGGCGGCCGTGATTTTCTCCGGGCTGACCTCGTAGACCTCGAAGACGAGGGCGTACCCCTCCACCAGATTCCAGGTGTAGCCGGAGAGCTTCGCCTCGACATTGGCGATGATCCCCGGGGGCCCGAAGAGACGGATCGCCCGATCGCGGCCGAGGGCGATCCGCAAAAGGTGATCAAAGCCAATAAAGTGATCGACGTGAGTGTGCGAGACGAAGATGTCGGTGACCTTCAGCAGGTCCGAAGGTGGCTGCGCAGTGAGATCACCAAGGTCGAGCAGGAACGCACGACGCTCCCATCGAAGGCGCACGAACAGGCCGGGGTCTCCGAATACCCCGTTGAGTAACCTCGGTTGAAAGAGATTGGTCATTCCAAGAACGCCCGGGTAGGCCGAGATCAGGGGGAGAAGTACGAGCCTAGCGATCGTGGGCGGTTAGGTCCTCAGACACCTCGTGGAGTTGAGTCGCAAAAGGCCTCGTCCTCGGCCTGCGCGACAGGCGACGCCTGAGTAAGAGGCGCTCAGCTAACTATCCTGAAGCCCGGGCCGAGGGTCCTACTTCCCCTTCGCCTTCTTGGTAAAGGTCTCGATCGGGAGAGCCGGAAGCGTCATAATCTGAACCGTTCCCCGAGAACCAAGCTCCATTGAAACCTTGGCAATGGTTTCATTGTCCGGGGCCTCGACCACATTCACGAAGTCATACGGCCCGAGGACCGCATACTGGGCGACCACCTTTGCGCCGAGCGATTCGATCTCTTTGTTCACCTCCTTGATCCGCCCCGGATTCGCCTTTACCGTCTTCCGACCCTCGTCTGTAAGCGTGCTCAGCATGATGTACGTTGCCATCGCCGCGCCCTCCTTTGTGATACGCGAGTTTCTCTCACCCTACCACCCTCCCGCCAGAGGGTCAAGAACATTGGCGTCTGGTGCCGTTCCAACTCTTTACGCCAACATGGTAAGGCCAGGAAAAGCGATAGTTCTTCGCAGGGCTCCTGTCGGCGATGAGCCGCAACACGTTAAAACGGCACGAGTGCTTAATTGCAAAAATTAGCGCAAATAATTTGTCATACCCGCCCCTGATCGGAGTCGAAGGCAGGCTCCAGCGGGTATCCAGCAAAATCAATGGATTCCCGCTTAAGGACTGCGGGAATGACGTTACGTGCATTATGGCAATTAAGCACTAGTCGCCGGACTTCGCTGGGTGGGCCTCCGCAACCTCACCACGAAGGAGACGAGCAGCCTCTTCTGGCGCCAGAGGATTGACGAAGAAACCAGTTCCCCACTCAAACCCCCCCACCAACGCAAGGCGAACCCGGATCTCCATGTGCCAATGGTATCGGGGTTCCGTGAACCGGTGGAGAGGGGAGGTGTGCACGACCAGACTATAGGCGGGTTCGTCCAACAGGCTGTGGAGCGCGCCGGAGAGACTCTGGAGAAGACCGGCCAGTTCCGGGAGCTGATCATCCTTGAGGGTGCCGAAGTCGTGGGCGTGCGCCTTGGGAAGAATCCAGGTCTCGAACGGATACCTGGCCGCGTACGACGCAAGGGCGAGGAACATACCGGTCTCGCGTATCACCCGAACACCGCTGCTCAGCTCTTGGCGGATGATATCGCAGTAGCCGCACCG
>JBGPUH010000128.1:0-6741 GCA_041491025.1 Methylomirabilis sp. (SeqCode) | reverse complement strand
ATGTGGGAGAAAACCCGCCCTGTGCTGCAGAGAAGAGGAGATCGTTTCTTATACATTGATGCATCCGGGTGAACAATAGGGCTGATGCTAACGTATGCTCGATAGAAAGGGAAGGGGCGAGTTGAAAGCCGGCCCTAATGTAAACTTGTCCTTCAGGCGAAGCGGCTTTTCTGAGGGAGAACAGCCACAAACGCCTCAACCTTCTTACCTCGCCAGGAAGAGGGGAGTCCATGTCCCACCGTGCCAGGAGGACGGGTGCTTCGACAATATTACGGCGCATTGAGAGTCGCGTTCTTGCCTACGCCGACTTGCTACGAGAGAATAGGTGAAGGCAGCCAACTGGACGAAGGCGCGCGCCCACGCCGCGCGCTCACTGGTGTACTACCCCTGGAATGTGAGGGAGGCGACGCTCTGCCTCTTGGCTTCAGTAGGATGGGTGCCCCGGGTGATCACGCAACGCTTGAAGTGATCGGAGGCGCGAAAAGATGATCAATATAGGTGTTATCGGCTGCGGCTGGCACGCCGAGACCGCGCACTTGCCTGTCCTGCACCGGTTGGCTGGGGTGCGCCTGCACTCGGCGTGCGACGCGCTTGATGGTCGGCTGCGGCTTGTGGAACGGCGCTTCGGAATCCCCCGCCTGTATAGCGACTGGACGGGACTGATTGCCGATCCGGACCTCGACGCGGTCTTGATCGCCACGCCGGGCGACAGTCACCTGCTGCTGGCTAGCGCCGCTCTCGCCGCTGACAAGCATGTGTTGGTCGAAAAGCCGCTTGCGTTGACCGTCGCGGATGCGGAGGCGCTGGCGAAGCAGGCACGGACCGCCAAGGTGGTGAGCATGGTCGGCCTCAACTTCCGCTTTCACCCGCTGGCTCGGAAGCTTAAAGCGACCATTGAGCGCGGCGCGATCGGACGACCGTTGGCGGTCTTTACAACCCAGATGAGCGGCCAAAGCCAGCGTGTGAGTGTCACCGGGTATGAGACTTCCCCCCAGCGCGGGGGCGGCGTGTTTCACAATAAGGCCGTTCATATCCTCGATCTCTTGCGCTTTCTGTTTGACTGTGAGGTGGCGGGCGGGCGGGCGACGGCCCGCTCTGAGATGCACCAGCATGATTGTGCAACGGTTGAAATGGTGTTGGCAAACGGGGTGCAGGTTGTAGGGTACTTCAGCAGCCGCGCCATCATTGACATGACCTGCCTCGTGATCGGTGATGAGGGGAAGGCGGCTGTCAACTTCGCGCGGCCAGCCGGCGTCGCGCTCTATAGGCGGGAATTCAGCCGCAATCGCGTCGCCAAGTTCTTTGCGTATGCCCGGCAGGCGCCCCGCATTGTGGACGCAATCCGTCTCTCGACACCCGCTGGTCGCCTGAGTTCGTATCGCAGTGAGTGGGAACACTTTCTCGCCTGTATCGAATCCGGGAGCCGACCCAAGCCAAGCTTCGACGACGGCTTGGCAGTGACGCGCACCGTCGCCCAGCTCATCGGCTCCCTCCGCGAGCAGACGGATGGCAGCTTGGACTCGGCCGGCCTGGGTCTTACGGACGAAGAGAGCCGGAGAGTCGAGTGACGTCGCCCCGCGCCAGCTTCATAGTTCTCACGCACGCCCGATCCAGGTGGCTGTCTGGGGCGCTGGACTCGATCCGTGGCCAGAGACTCGAGGACCGCGAAATTGTCGTGGTGGTGAATGGGCCGGACCCAGAAACCGAGCAGCTCCTCTGCTCGCTTGGCCCCGAGGTGCGTACCATCATCCTCGACGACAATTATGGGGTTGGCGCCGGGCGCAATGCCGGGATCGCCCTCGCCCGGGGAGAGTTTCTATTTTTCCTCGACGACGATGCCGAACTTCGCGACCCAGATGCCGCGGAACGTGTCCTGAAACATTTCGAGCGCGATATCGATCTTGGGGTCGTTGGCCTGCTGGTTCTCGACGCCGCCACGAGCGCGGTCGAACGCCGTTGTATTCCTTTCCGGGACAAGCGTGTGCCTCAGGGGGTGACAGCGGCATGCTATTTCGCCGGGGGCGCCTGCGCGATCCGCCGCAGGGTGTTTGATCGCGTTGGCCTGTACGACGCGTCGCTCTTCTATTCCGGGGAGGAACTCGACCTTTCCTATCGCCTCCTGGAAGCGGGCTTTCGCATCCTCTTCGATCCGACGGTCGCGGTGATCCATCACGCCGTAGGGGGCCACGGCGGTTCTATGACCCCGTACTACTACGCTCGCAACCGCCCATGGGTCGCGCTTCGGCATCTGCCGTATCTCTGCGCTGTGACCCATTGTCTTGCCTGGTGGGGTTGGAGCCTGGCCAGGGGGTTCCGCGAGGGAGTGACGACCGCGGCCCTGCGCGGAATCCGTGACTGCGTCGCGGGAATCCCGATAAGGTGGCGGGAGCGACGGCCGATCTCCCACTCGACCTACCGGTTCCTGGCTACTAACAAGGGTCGGCTATGGTATTAGTCCCGCCCATCAGAGGCCAGCCCACTTGGACAACCTCGGGTAGTGATGGAACCGAAACTGTGGTTGACACTGAGTGACTGGGGGTGATACAAGAGGGCATTTTCCAAGGTGAAAACCCATGAAGTCAAGCATCGCCATTGCCCAAGAAGCGAAAAAGCGGCCGATCATGGAGATCGCTGCCGAACTGGGCCTGCCGGAGCAGGCAGTCGAGCCGTATGGGCGGTTCAAGGCCAAGGTGTCCCACCGTCTCTTGGCTACGCTGAAGGATCGTCCCTCGGGGAAGTTGATCCTGGTGAGCGGGATCACGCCGACGCCGGCCGGCGAGGGAAAGACGACCGTCACCGTTGGCCTCTCCCAAGCGCTGCGGCAACTGGGCAAACAGGCCGTTGTCGCCCTCCGGGAACCCTCCATGGGTCCGGTCTTCGCCATGAAGGGCGGCGCAGCCGGGGGCGGGTATTCCCAGGTCGTGCCAATGGAGGATATCAACCTCCACTTCACCGGAGACATCCACGCCGTCACCTCGGCCCACGACCTCCTCGCAGCCCTCATTGACAACCACGTGTATCACTGGAACCACCTCAAGATCGACCCCCGCCGTATCCTCTGGCGGCGGGTGGTGGACATCAACGACCGGGCCCTTCGGAATGTCATCCTCGGCCTGGGTGGCGCGTTGCAGGGGGTTCCGCGGGAGACCTGGTTCGATATCACCGCCGCCTCCGAGATCATGGCGATCCTCTGCCTGTCGGAAAGCCTCAAGGAGCTGAAAGAGCGGCTGGCCCGGATGCTCATCGGCTACACCTACCAGGTGGAACCGGTGCGTGTCGGCGATCTCGGCTGTCAGGGCGCGCTGGCCGTCCTATTGAAGGACGCCCTCGATCCAAACCTGGTCCAGACTCTGGAGGGCGGGCCAGCCTTTGTTCACGGCGGGCCCTTCGGCAACATCGCACACGGTTGCAACTCCGTGTTGGCTACCAAGTTCGCCCTGAAGCTGGGGGAGTATGCCGTCACCGAGGCCGGATTTGGTTTCGATCTGGGCGGCGAGAAATTCCTCGACATCAAATGTCCCTACGCTGGCCTGAAACCCGACGCGATCGTCATAGTTGCGACGGCCAGAGCCCTCAAGATGCACGGAGGCGTTTCCGTCAGTCAACTCAAGGTCCAGAACCCCGAGGCCGTGAGACGGGGCCTGCCCAACCTGGAGCGGCAACTGGACAGCGTGCGGAAGTTCAGGGTCCCCTGCATGGTGGTCATCAACCGGTTTGCCTTCGACTCCAAGGCGGAGCTGGAGGTGATCCTGAACCGGTGCGAGGCGTTGGGGATCGATGCGGCGGTGGCCGATGTCTTCGCCCTCGGAGGCCGGGGCGGCGTCGAGGCGGCGGAGCGCCTGATCAAGATGATGGCATCTCGTCCTTCCGAGTATCATCCGCTCTACGATTGGAAAGAGAGCGTGAGAAGGAAGATCTTCTTGATCGCCTCGGAGATCTACGGGGCGAAGAAGGTCGAGTACACGGACAAGGCCATGATCCATCTCAAGTGGATCGAGAAGTTGGGGCTGAATGAGCTGCCGATCTGCATGGCCAAGACCCAAAAGTCGCTGTCGGACGATCCGACGCTCCTGGGCCGTCCCGAGGGCTTCACAATCACCGTCCGCGAGATCCGGATCTCCGCAGGCGCCGGCTTCCTGGTGCCGGTGACCGGTGATATGCTCACCATGCCGGGTCTCCCGCGCCACCCCGCGGCTGATTTAATCGACATCGACGCCCGCGGCAAGATCAAGGGGCTATTCTGAATCTCGGGCGTCCTTCAGGCCGACTCCGCCCCTCAAGGCCAGCGCTCTCCTTTCCGCGGGCGCGTGAGGGATAGGTGGGGGAGGAAAGGCGTGAATAATCGGGTAGCCTTTCTCGTCAAAAGAGGTAGGGGACTGCGACCGATGAACCTCAGGGGGGCTAGCTGCGACATACCGAGTGGGGAGCATCCTGTAGTCCGTCGAAAGTCCCTTTACTGTGATTGTCATTCCGGGCGTGACCCGGAATCCAGTCTTTCTGAGCTGGATTCCCGCCCCCCGCTTAAAGCATGCGGGGACAAGCTTCGCGGGAATGACGGCTTCGGAATGAGTGTAAAGAAGCGTTGGACGCACTACACTAGCGGCGAATTCGGCCGCGGTTGAAATACCGGTCAAGCCCCGCTTCTTCGACCATTATGTGAGGGAGCGAAAAAGGGGGCCCGGGCCGACACCGTCGGAACGTGGACCGACGTCGGCCGTCTACACCATCCACGGAGGAGGTCAGCAATGAGACCTCTGTTCCAGGTAAGTGCCATCACCAGTCTGCTCGTGGTGATGGCGTCGGTTGCCTACGCCGGTCAGCAGGGCGCACGGTTGCCAACCGGCCAGGAAAATGTGAAAGCCGTTTACCGCGCGACAACCGTTAAGGGCTCGAAGAGCAACTCCGACAATAGAGTTGCGGTCTACGATAGCGTCATGACTCCGACACAGGCAACGGCGTTCCTGGCCGAGTGGGACAAAATCCCCCTGGGGTCCACGAATGAGGCAGCCGTGCGAGGGTTTTTGCAAAAGGTCCTTGGCAATAAGGCCGGCAGCATCAAAAAGATCATCATCCAGACCAACAGGAAGCCCCCCAGCGTTATCGTCCTGGGAGATCCGATGTTGGAGTCGGAGGCGCTCCGCGTAGCAGCCGCACCCTTCGGGCACAATGCGCCGTTAAAGTAATTTGTTTAAGATAACTGGACCGGCATCCTGTAAAAGGTGACCCACACTCTCCTCTCGATCCAGGCACGGCTTCTGCGCTTTGTAGCTTGCCGGAAAGACCGGAGGACCCGACCGACCGGAGGGGTTCGGCGCGCCGAGTATGAAGATCCTCTTCGTTGCCCCTGAGGTCTCACCGTTCGCCCGCACTGGCGGGCTTGGCGACGTGGCCGGCGCCCTGCCACAAGCGCTCAAGCGGCTCGGGCACGACGTCCGGGTGATTATGCCGCTGTACCGAGCTGTGGACGTCAAACGACACCGGCTGCGCGAGATCGCGGGCGGGATTGGGGTTGCCACCGGGGCGGGCTCGCAACAAGTCGATGTCCTGGGAGGACACCCCTCGGACGGGGTCCCGGTGTACTTCATTCGCCACGATCCCTCGTTCGACCGCGATGGCCTCTACCAGGGCGCTTCAGGGGAGGACTTCCCCGACAATGCGGAGCGATTCGCCCTCTTCTGCCGGGCAGCCCTTGAGACCAGCCGCACCCTCTCGTTCCGGCCCGAGGTCCTGCACGCCCATGACTGGCAGACTGCCCTGCTCCCTGTCTATCTGAAGACCGTGCTTCGAAGCGATCCCTTCTTTCAGGGCACCTCCACGGTGTTTACCATTCACAATCTCGGCTATCAGGGTATTTTCCCCCCTGATGCCCTGCCGAGGCTGCAGCTTCCCGAGCATCTGTTCACGCCAGCGGGCCTCGAGTTCTTTGGCAAGGTCAATCTCATGAAAGGTGGCCTGCTCTTCGCCGACCTCTTGACCACCGTAAGCCGTCGGTACAGCCAGGAGATCCAGACCCCGGAGCTGGGTCATGGCCTGGACGGCGTGCTCAGGGAGAGGAGAAACGATCTGGTCGGGATATTAAACGGGATCGACCCGGGGGAATGGAACCCGGCGATCGATCCACACATTGCCGCCCATTACACGACTGCAGATTTCTCGGGAAAGGCACGGTGCAAGGCGGATCTCCAGCAACGGCTCCGGCTCCCTGTCCGAGCCGACGTGCCTCTTCTTGGCGTGATCTCGAGGCTGGCCTGGCAGAAGGGACTCGATTTGCTTCACGACATCCTGGACACCTTGATGACGCTCAACCTGCAGCTTGTGCTGTTGGGCAGCGGCGAGAAGACGCTCGAAGCGGCGTTCCTCCAGTCGGCCTCGCAGCACCCGTCAAAGTTCAGCGTCACGATCGGATTCAACACCCCCCTCTCACATCAGATCGAAGCCGGCGCTGATCTTTTCTTGATGCCGTCGCGCTATGAGCCGTGTGGCCTAAACCAGATGTACAGCCTGGCCTATGGGACGATCCCGGTCGTCCGCGCCACGGGCGGTCTGGATGACACGATCGTCCAATTCGATCCGGAGACGGGAAAGGGCAACGGATTCAAGTTCGAGGAGGCCAGCGCAGGCGCTTTCCTCCAGGCCATCCGGGTGGCGGTGGCGCTTTTTCAGGAGAAGGCCCAATGGAGTCGGCTGGTCACCAACGCCATGGCCGCCGACTTCACCTGGGATCGCTCTGCTGAAGAATAT
>JBGPUH010000127.1:0-6744 GCA_041491025.1 Methylomirabilis sp. (SeqCode) | reverse complement strand
GCCTCGAGGCTGACGGAGGAGGCCCCCCAACTGACCGGGGCGATCGTCTTGTACCCGAGCCCGTCCTCCCAGAAATACTCGTCCGTAATGCTCCCCCCGGGAAAGCGGAGCACCGTGGGCGCCAGCGTCTGGATGAAGGGTGTCGCGCCCGCCTGCAGGTCATTCGTCCGGACGTCCCACAGCATCCCCGCATTGCCGGCATACGGGACATTGTTGCCAAAGAGCAACGGGTTCACGGTGCCGGCCGAGGTGGCGACGTTGACGGTGATGTCGGCTTGGGCCTGCGCGGAAGCGGCGCAGGAAAGGCTAGCGAGGAAGAGGATGAATGCAAGGGAGATGCACCGCCGGGTGGTGTCACGTGTCCAGGATCTGCGTGCGGGATGGACGATGTGTGTCATGAGAGCCCTCTCCTTTCCTTCCTTCCAGGTGTTCCGAGAAGGAGAGGCCCGCATGGCACCTCTCTTTCTTCGGCAGCCCGGCTATCACGCCCTGATGACCTGACCCGTGGCTTTGCGTCCCACGATCGCTCGTGGTTTGCCTTTATCGAAAAGAGACACAAGACGTAATGGAGTTATGCAAATCACATGCCACCATGAAGCGGGCATCCGGCGGTGTGCGACCATGCTGTGGCTTCCTTGGTTAGGTCCTGAAATGGCGCGGCTTGGGATGTAGTTGGCAAGTCCCCACCGTTGGTGTCCTGAAGTCAGGTTCGGTAGTTGCGTTCATGATGGCAGGGAAGACGAGCCCAGAACTGGAGCACGGCTGCGGGCGAGAGGATGTCCTGTGAGAGAAGAGTTGGGCGGTTTCTCGACAATCCGTTGGCGTCGAAGGAGACAGGGGAACGTGGTGGAGCAGTTGCAGCGGCTGCGCCCCACCTGTCCAACAGCGGAGTGGGCAGACCTCGGAGGGGAAAACGGTTCGCGAGCGCCCTTCAGGGCCTAGATCTAGGAGGGATCGTGAGCAATCGAACGGCGCCGCGTCTGGTACAGGACAGGACTTCCACGCGGTGCGCCTAGTAGGGAGTATCTCGGCTTGATCGGGCCGCTGCCTCGTGATCAGGCCTCAGCGTTCGTGATGGCACAAACCGCTAGAGGTCGCTTCGCTCCTGACCCTGTTATTTCGGGACTATATCGAGAAATCAGGGAAGGATTTGTTGAGGACCGCGAGGAGAGGCTAGCCTGATAACATATCTTGGCTTGGGCTCATCGTGTCTGGAAGAACGCGCCTACGGCTTCGATGACATACGTCTGCATTTCCTCTGTGAGCTCTGGGTAGACTGGAAGCGCTAGGGCCTCTCGGGCGGCCCGCTCGGCCTCTGGGAAGTCCGCCTCTTTGTGCCCGAGGAAAGCGAAACAGTCCTGGAGGTGGAGAGGCTTGGGGTAGTAAACGGTGGTGCTGATTCCTCGTGAATTGAGGAAGCGAGCCAGCTCATCGCGCCGCCGAGTCCTGAGAACATATTGATTGAAGACGTGCCGCCCCGTCTTGGGGATCTCGGGGGGGGTCAGCCCGTCGGGGCCCTCGAAGCCAAGAGCTCGAAACGCATCATTGTACCGGCTGGCCCTGGCCTGTCGAGCCTCGGTCCACCTATCAAGGCTCCTGAGTTTGACTAGGAGGACCGCGGCCTGTAGTTCATCCAGGCGAAAATTCCCGCCCACCCGCGGGTGATGGTACTGACCTTCGCTGCCATGCTGTCTCAGGCTGCGAAGGAGATCTGTTAACTTGGGGTCGTTCGTCAAAACCATCCCACCATCCCCGAACGCGCCTAAATTTTTCGTCGGGTAGAAGGAGAGACAGCCAAGGGTTCCGATGCCTCCCGCCCGCTGGCCATTATCTGTCTCGGCACCGATGGCCTGAGCCGCGTCCTCGATAATAGTCAAGTGATGTCGGGCCGCCAGCGAGAGGAACGGTGCCATCTCAGCGCACCGACCGAACAGGTGGACCGGAAGGAGGACTTTGGTCTTCGGCGTCACCCGATCCTCCACCTGGGACGGCTCCAGGTTAAGGCTGACGGGGTCGATATCGACAAAGACCGGCCTTGCACCAACACGGACAATGGAGCCGGAGGTCGCAAAGAAGGTATACGGGGTGGTAATCACCTCGTCGCCGGGGCCGATCCCGAGAGCCATCAGGGCACTCAGAAGGGCATCGGTCCCGGACGAGACTCCCACAGCGTAGCGGGTTCCACAGTATCGGGCGATTTCCTGTTCGAGGGCGGTGACTCGCTGGCCGAGGATGAAGTGTTGGCTCTCGCACACGGCGTCCAGTGCAGCGCGCACGTCGTCTCGGATGGTGAGGTACTGTGAGCGAAGGTCCAGAAATGGCACGTTCAACTGAGTCTCCCGACCTGAATCGTGGCAAGTCAAACGATGTAGCGCCACCATTCTTACCCTCAAAAGCATCGGGTTGTCAACCAGGAATTCGCGCCGGAGAGGCAAGAAGCGCGCTCCGCGAGGGGCAGGCGTGAGCCCTTTGGCATGTTCGAGGATCGTTGGCAACGAAGATGCCCATTGTCGGCCACGGCCCCCGGAAGGAGGCGCCTTCATTTTTTTCTTGCAATTTTGTCAAAACGCGATATAAGGCATTAAAGCAACGGCGTTCCACGGAGGTGGGGCATCGACCAACAACTTTCACGAAGGGGGGTAGATCGTTGCAAGCACTCGGGAGACACCTGTTGATTGAACTACACGGTTGTAACCCGGAGTTGCTGAAAAAAGTTGACGTTGTCAAGGAGATTCTGGTCACTGCGGCGAAGGCCTGTAAGGCGACAATCGTTCATACGTCCTTCCACGAGTTCAACCCCTTCGGTGTGAGCGGCGTGGTGGTTATCGCCGAATCACACTTCTCGATCCACACTTGGCCGGAGTATAGGTATGCGGCGGTTGACATCTTCACCTGCGGAGATGTCATCAAGCCGGAGGAGGCCGTGGACTACATCGCCTCACGGTTTCGATGCAAGAAGCCGTCGGTTCTCGAGATGCGGCGGGGCATCATCCCCGGACATGTCGGGAAGCTCCTACACAAACTCCCCGCGTCCACGGGAAAACCTGTCGATGCCGATCAAGAACTTTCGCTGGTTCATTGATGCTTTAAGCCCAGAGGAAGGGCACCTGCACGGCATTCAGCGAGTTCTGTACTCCACCCAGACCCCCTACCAATCTCTCGACATTCTGGAGTTGGGTAGTTACGGGAAGGCACTCGTTCTCGACGGCAAGGTTCAGTCGTGCCTCCTTGATGAGTTCATCTACCATGAAACGCTGGTCCACCCGGCTATGCTGGTGCACCCTGCTCCCAAGCGGGTCTTCATCGTGGGTGGGGGGGAGGGGGCTACGCTGCGGGAAGTGCTCCGGCATCCGAGCGTGGAGCGAGCGCTCATGGTGGATATCGATGAAGAGGTCGTCACCCGATGCAAGGAACTTCTGCCCGAGTGGCACAAAGGTTCTTTTGACGATCCGCGGGCCGAAGTCCGCTTCCTTGACGCCAGACGATACTTGGAGGAGACGGAGGAACGGTTCGATGTGATCATCATTGACATCTCCGAGCCTGTGGAAGAGAGCCCAGCCTACCTCCTCTTTACCAAGGAGTTCTATCATATTGTCTACCGATGTTTGACAGACCAGGGCATCATCTCGTTGCAAGCCGGCCCGGTCAGTCTCGGCGACCTGTCCTGTTTCACTGCGATTTACCAGACGCTCCTTACAGTCTTCCCCATCGTGGCTCCCTACTGGGCCAGTATCCCCAGTTTTGGCCTTCCCTGGGCATTCTCGGTGGCCTCAAAGCGCTCTGATCCACGGGAGTTGAGACCTAATGTTGTAGATCGCCTCATCGCAGAACGGATCGAGAACGACCTGCGGTATTACGATGGCCAGACGCATCAGATGTCTTTTCTCCTCCCAAAGTACCTACGCCATCGCTTGCAGGAGGAAAAGCGGATCATCGAGGACAACCATCCCCTGTTCACCTTCCACTAAAGGGCAAGGGTTGAGGGTGGAGGGTCTGGAGAGCAGGCTTGACCTGAATCCGCAGAAGCCGAAGTCATCCCGCGCATCACTCCTGTCCGCGATTTTTCCGCCGTCCACCCTATCCCCTAAACCCTATACCCCGTCTTCCTAATGGTGCCAGAGCGACAGTATAGAACGCCTCTCTTCGATGCGTTGGTCAGCCTCGCTGAGAGTCGTAAGGTCTCTTTCCACACCCCCGGTCACAAGAGCGGCAAAGGGATCTCCACGCGGTTTCGGAAGTTCGTCGGGCCCAAGATCTTCACCATCGACCTGACGACGCTTGACGAGGTCGATTGTCTGCAGCGGCCGGTGGGGGTCATTAAGGAGTCCCAGGAACTTGCAGCCGAGGCCTACGGGGCTGATCATTCCTTCTTTCTGGTTAACGGGACGACCGGTGGCAACCATGCGATGATTCTTTCCGCAGCCAATCCTGGGGACGAGGTCTTGGTGGCGAGAAATGCCCACAAATCGATCCTGACTGGGATTATCCTGAGTGGGGCTATACCCCGGTTCTTCCTGCCGGAATTCGATCCGGAGTTGGGGATCCTGTTGAACGTGACAGCCCATGAGGCCAGGCGAGCCACGGAGCAGCATCCGAATGCCAACATCCTTTCGCTGACCAGCCCCAACTATTACGGGGTGGCGGCCGACCTGAGGTCGATCGTTTCCAACGCCAAGCGGCGGGGAATCCTGGTCTTGGTTGATGAGGCCCACGGGCCGCATCTCCATTTTCACCCGGTGCTGCCGGTGTCTGCGCTTGACGCTGGGGTTGACGTCTGCGTCCAATCCACACATAAGATCCTGGGAGGGATGACCCAGTCCTCGATGCTGCATCTAAAGGGGCGGGACATCGACCACTCCAGAATGGCGCGGCTCCTTCAGCTCCTTCAAAGTACCAGCCCCTCCTACATTCTGATGGCCTCCCTGGATCTGGCGAGGATGCAGATGGCCACCGAGGGGGAGAAGCTTCTGGGCAAGGCGATCGATCTGGCGAAGGATGCCAGGGACCGCATCAATCGCATTCCTGGGCTATCTTGTTTCGGCGAGGCCGATCTGCCGGGACGTGATTTCTTCCTGGATGTGACCAAGCTGACCATCTGTGTCAAGAGGCTTGGGCTCAGCGGCTTCGAGGCCTCATCGATCCTGAATGCCGAGTTCGGTGTCCAGGTTGAAATGGCCGACCTGTTCAATATTCTGGTCATCGTCAGCATAGGAGACCGGAGAGAGGACTTGGATCGCCTGCTGGCGGCACTCGACGGCTTAGCGAGGCGAGGGGCTCGAGCCATGAATCGGCGAACCATTCCTTGCCCGCTGCCCCCGATGGGTCAGCAGCTCCATCATCCTCCAAGGGAGGCATTTTTCGCCCCCTCAGAGCATGTGGCGTTGGTGAAGGCTGAGGGGCGCATCAGCTCCGACATCGTCACCATCTACCCGCCAGGAGTCCCTCTTCTTGTGCCCGGGGAAGAGGTGGCTTCTTCGACGATTGACTACCTCCTCTCACTCGCCTCATACGGCGCGAGGATCGATGGGGTACTTGAGCTCGACGAACCCCAGATTCGCGTCATGCGCGATTGAGCCCGGAAGCCCGAACTTTTCCGTTGCTTTTTCCCGGTCGTTCCCATATACTCCCAACTTCGATTTTTCCTGAGGCGCACGCTCTCAGATCAGAAGAGGCTGCAAACGCGTCATGAAAAAAACCATCAAATGGAAGCTGCTGTTTCTGCTCCTCGTGACGGTGGTAGCGGGCTACTACCTCTACCCCACGCTCTCCCGCCGTTCGTCACTTCCCTCTCTGTTTCCGCCGTTGCTTCCACGTGCCGAACGCCTCAATCTCGGCCTGGACCTGCAGGGAGGGATGCATCTGGTTCTAGAGGTGGTCACAGAGAAGGCGGTGGAAAACACGGTTGACCGGCTGATCGCCGAATTGCGGCGAGAGACCGAGAAGGAGAAGATCCCGGTCGAACGGATTGTCCGAGAAGGAACCGATCGGATCCGAGTCAGGCTCCAGACAAAGGAAGGTCTGGACGGATTTCGACGAATCCTGAGCAACTATAGCAATCTACAGCAATCCAGCGGGACCGATCCAACGGAATTGATAGTTGTGCACACACCCCGGGAGCTGAAGCGGATCGAGGAGTTCGCCGTTCGACAGAGTCTGGAAACCATCCGAAACCGCGTGGACCAGTTCGGCGTGGCCGAGCCCCACATCATTCAGGAAGGGGATCGTCGCATCGTCGTCCAGCTTCCAGGCATTAAAGAGCCGCAGCGGGCGATCAATCTGATCGGCAAGACCGCCCTCCTCGAGTTCAAGTTGGTGGTGGAGGGCGGCAACGTCCAGGAGGCATTGGCGGGGAAGGTCCCGGAGGGCCAGGAGGTTCTCTACCAGCGGCATGTGGACGAGCAGGGACGCGTGAGCAAGGCTCCCTTCTTAGTACAGAAGCGGCCCATCCTGGCGGGGGACCTCTTGACCTCGGCCCAAGTCCAGATCGACAATCAGACAAATGAGCCGGTGGTCTCTATTGAATTCGATCGGGAGGGGGCACGACTGTTCGGGGAGGCAACGGCCGCCAACGTGGGGCGGAGACTGGCCATCGTGCTGGATGACACCATCTATTCAGCGCCCGTCATCAGGGAGAAGATCCAGGGGGGTAAGGCCCAGATCTCCGGCCGCTTTACACCGGAAGACGCCAGGGATTTGGCGATCGTGCTGCGGGCAGGGGCGCTTCCCGCGCCTGTCAACATCATC
>JBGPUH010000126.1:0-6765 GCA_041491025.1 Methylomirabilis sp. (SeqCode) | reverse complement strand
TCTCGGCTGGCTGACGGGTCTTCTGATACCCGGCGGACCGTATGTTGTCTTTCCCGTCGCCGCCTCCCTCCTCAAAGAGGGGATGGGAGTCGGACCACTGCTCACCTTCATAACGGCGAAGTCCCTCCTCTCCCCGATACGGATGTTCACCTGGGAGGTTCCGTTCCTCGGCTGGGCCTTCGTCATGGCCAGGACCGTCCCGAGCCTGCTGCTTCCGCCCATCGTCGGCATCGTCGGCCACCGCCTCTTCACTCTCTTCCCCAAGTAATGGCGCTTGGTCCCTTGCGGATTGCTCCCGCCGCCCAGACGATCCTCAACTTCCAGGGCGATGCCCTTATTCTTCCACTGACAGAAGAGCACACGTCCCTCCGTCCTGGTTCTGCGAAGAAGCCCGTCCTGAGCCTCGTCGAAGGGGTGGATGCTGCTCTCCAGAAAGCCATCACCCACGCGATCCAGCGAAAGGCCTTCAGCGGCAAACTCTCCGAACGATACCTCCTACATCCCATGGAGCGACTCGGTGTCGGGCAGCTCCTGCTTCTCGGCCTCGGAAAAGCCTCTGAACTCACCCAAGACCGCATCCGGCAGGCTACAGCCGAGGCACTCCGTCACCTTCAAGCCCTTAAGTCCAGGAGGGTCGCGATCGCTGTTGATGACACTGACTGGGCAGGCCTGGCAGTCGAGCCAGTCGCTCAGGCGATCGCGGAAGGGGCGTTGCTCGGCCTCTACCTCTTCAATCCCTACAAGGGGAAGGCGAGTGAGGACAGCACCCGGGAGATTGAATCGCTTGCTCTGCTTTCCATGGACCGTGAAGCCGCGCAACGACTGAAGAGCGCAATCGGACGGGGAACAGTTCTGGGGCGGGCGACCAATCTCGCCCGCGATCTGATCAATGAGCCGGCCAACGTCCTGACGCCGACAGAGCTGGCCACCAGGGCCAGGGACGTGGCCCGGCGATACGGCCTGGCGGCCGAGGTCCTGGATCGGGACGCCATGCGGCGCCTGGGAATGGGCGCTCTGCTGGGGGTTGCCCAGGGGAGCGCGAACCCACCCCGACTCATCATTCTCAGGCATCGAGGGGGCGATGATCACGCAAAACCCGCGCTCGGACTGGTAGGCAAGGGTGTGACGTTTGACGCCGGCGGGATCTCCATCAAGGCAAGCGAGGGGATGGAAACGATGAAGGGCGACATGGCCGGCGCGGCTGCGGTCATCGGCGCCATGATGGGCATCGCGGCTCTGCGGCTTCCCATCCATGTCGTGGGCGTGATCCCAGCCGTGGAGAACCTGCCGAGCGGCTCCGCGCAACGGCCGGGCGACATTGTTCGCGCGATGGACGGCACGACAATCGAGGTGATCAACACCGACGCGGAGGGTCGCCTGATCCTCTCGGACGCGCTGTGCTACGCCCGCCGTCTGGGGGCCGGCCGCCTGGTGGACGTGGCCACCCTCACGGGCGGGGTTGTGGTGGCCTTGGGCTCAGTCCGGACGGGGTACTTCTCCAACGATCGAACGCTGGCTCAGCAGGTGCAGAGGGCGGGTGAGGCGGCTGGCGAGAAACTGTGGGAGTTACCGCTGGATGACGAATACGAAGAGCTGATCAAGAGCGACTGCGCGGACCTCAAGAACACGGGAGGGGGGAAGAAGGCGCCCGCAATCGGAGCGGCGCGGTTCCTCAAACACTTCGTCGGCGACACGCCGTGGGTCCACCTGGACATCAACGGCACGTCGCTCCAGGAGAAGGCCAGCGGCTATCGCCCAAAGGGGGCGACCGGCGTCATGGTCCGGACCTTGATCCACCTGGCGATGAATCTCGCATAATTCAAGGCCGTTCGTGGTGAGCCCTTCGGCTTGGCTCAGGACAGGCCTGTCGAACCACGAACGGAATCCATTGGTCACGTTCACCCTTCGACCGTCTCACGGCGAACGAAATCCGGCACTCACCCCTTTCCTCATTTATCCTTGAACGTCGGTTTCCGCTTCTCGAGGAAGGCCCGCATCCCTTCCTGCGCGTCCTCAGTCAGGGCCGTCGCAGCCATAACCTCCATCGCGTAGGCGTACGCCTTCGGCTGATCGAGGTCGATCTGCGCGTAGAAGGCCTGCTTGCCGATCCCCTTGGAGAGGCCGCTTCCCCGGATAAGCTCCAAGCCTCCCTTTTGATTTCGCAAGGGTCGTGCCACCACGGCCCGCCCCTGCAAGCGGCATGACGGAATCGGTTGCCTGTTGCGCGCTGGTTAGCTGCCTCTATAAACGTCACGACGATGTCCAACCCGTATCACAACGACCTCCAAGACATCGTCGCGGATTTCATAAATGATTCGGTAGACGCCCTGCCAGACACGATACCTCTCCTGTCCCGAGAGTTTCTCGGAGCCGAGACCACGCGGCTCGTCTGATAAGGTATCGAAGCGTCTCAGAATCCGGGCCACATCCTTCTTCGGAATGCCGCGCAAATCCTTGGCGACGGACTTCCTGAAGAGGAGCCTATATCTTCCCATGTGCCTTCAGGTCTCTGAGGAGCTCCTCGTAAGTCATCGTGGGCTCGTTGGCTCTCTCGTCAAAGGCAGCCAGGTCCTCTTGGTCCTCCTGCAAAGCTCTCCGCACGGCCTCGTTGACGAGCTCCGACAGCGACCGCTGTGTCCACGCGGCCTTGACACGCAACGCTTTCTGGAGTTCCGGTTCAAAGTATATGGTCGACCGCCTCTGTACCCTACTCATCGGACATCACCTCCGAGGCAAAGGTTAGCATTCTGACATCAAGATGTCAAATCGCTCTGACGTTATGGAGACCTGGTGTGATTGACCTAGGTTATCCGGTTTCCGCGCAATACCTTTGATTGTGAGGAGAGTGCGGAAAAGCGCAGACGTGCCAACAGCCGGTGGCCTTCGGGATGTCAAGCAATGGCAGTCCTTGATTTTTATTGAACTTGGGAAAGTCTTGGCTCATGACTGCTAAGGGATGCGTTCAGCGGCCGTGCAGCCGGGGGCAGCAAGACGACGCGGTCGGCTGCAACGCGCGGTTGGGCGGCCCAGCTTTCAAGCCAACATCATGGATCGTTGCAGAGATGTAAGCTTGACTATAACATGGCCCTCATTACAACCACGATCGCCCACATATGTTGTCCGACATGGGCTCTTAAGCTCTTTTCTGTCTTTGCCTTTGACTTGTGATGTGCAACTCCAACTCTGTCAGCATTGAGTGCTGTCAGTACTTTGCCGATTTGCGCATCAAGGCTGTTCTGATTCTGGATATTGGAGAAGGCATCCGCCAGGTGCCCCATCGTCATCTTGTCTATTTGCTGAGGGGTTGGGTTCTTCGGCCCTGAAGCCCGCATCACGGTAATGCGTCCAGATTTAATGCCAGCTTTCAAGTATCGCCGAGCCTCAACCTCAAGAGCCTGACAGGCGTCTTCAAATCCCTCTCGCCACTGAGATCGATTGAACTGCTCATACGCTGACCCAAGTAGCCGTCGAAGCGGGCGCGGAAGAGTAGTGAGGGATGGCAGTTCAACATTCACGGCCATATCCCTGGGAGGAATGCGCTCAATTACATCTGTGCCCTGCACAGTGTACAGGCCGGCGCCTAGCTTTCGCAGCAGAATGTCTGCTCCGGGGGGCACCATAGTTCTTGGTGGAAGGCAAACGGCGACACGCGTGTCTCGGTTACAGGACCGGGCGTAACCGATCCAAGCATTGACGCGATCGAAGAGCACTCTATTAGAAACCTCGACAATTATGGTTGTGGCGTGACGCCTACAAAGAAGGGTTGGGGTATAAGGGAATCCTAATTCACGCTTCTCGGGATAAACTTTGTAGCCATGGTTCTCGAAATGGACAGTAGCGGCTTCAGCGTATTCCTGAAGCCGAACTGACACAGTGGTAAAGACCCGAGGAAGCATTTATGGCTCCTAGCCAAGGGTCTTTATTCGTTTTGTTAGTCTGCTCAGTGCATCCCGCAGGGTCTCCGGCACTTGGTACCCTCGTCCTTCATGTTCATCCAACCTGCTAATCAATCGCTCGATAAGCTGTTCAAGGCTATGCCCAAAATCAGCCCGTTCAACAGTCTCAGTAAACGCAGCATCAATGCTGTACCCGGGGGTTGCAATGAGCTTTCCGACGACACGCTCCGCTGTCTCTGAGGGGATTTCTCCGCGCTGAACCGCCTGCGCGAGCCTGACAAGTTTCCTTGGCGCGACGGTGTTATTGATGACCCTGGTACGGAACTTCTCGATGATTGCCTTGCGAAGCCGATCCTCTGTTTTGCCATCAATAATCAATCGTTTTCGTAAAGCTTCTGTGGCCTTGGTGGTCTCCAATACATGATCAACAGTTATTATTTGTTGAGAACGTGGTTTCTCTAGTTCGGCAAGTAAGGTCGCCCGGTATTCTTCTGGGAGGCCAAGCAGTTTCTTCAGGCGTCTTACTTCACCTCGCGAGAGAGATGAGATGCCTGCTAGTTCGCTTTCTGTGGGTTTCTTGCCATTGCGCCTGATGAACTCCTTTTCGAGTTCTGCCAGCTTGAGCGCCGTAGGAAGCGGATCCCAGTCCTTTCGCGTATGATGAATCGCGAACATCATCATGATATTCTGCATCCGGTCAGGCTTCGGCTGAATTATGACTGGCACTTTTGGGAGGCCCAGCTTCAAAGCAGACCGCCAACGGCGTTCCCCATCAAGCAGGAGGTATTGGTTTCCATCTTGAAATACCGTCAAAGGGACCAGAATGCCTTGCTTGGCGATGCTGTCCTGCAACGCCTCGAGTTCTTCCTGGCGGAAGATAAGGCGAGGGTTCTCCGGATTCCGCTTAATCTTTTCAGGTTCAAGGAGTCGTACAGTCTCTGCCACTCTCGTTCTCCTTTACTGATTGACAAGATATGAACACGCTTGCCACTGAATAAATCAGTGCATGCGAAAGATCATTTCTCTTCAACGTATCGAGAACAGTAATACCTCGGAGACTACCCTGCGCTTGGTGACGTCGGACGCTAGGGTTGAGCTGCGATCAAAGTGTTTTATGGAGAAACCAGGATAGAGATCAAGTATTCGATCGTAGTCGGCGTTGCTAACTATGACATGGGCTCCATTTGCGGCCAGCCGCCGTGCAGCTTTGGCTAATCTTAGTTGGTCAGCCCAGGAGAAGATGACCTCATTGTATTCAATAAAGCCATTGTCGCTGTGTCCGGTGACGTAAGGAGGGTCGAGGTAGACCAAATCCCCGCGATGCGTCTCGGCAATTGCTTTCTCAAAATCGCATGCTACTAGGTTTACCTCTGGCCCTCGTAATGCACGCGCGCATTCCCTCAGATTGTCGAAATCTGCGATGAAGTCACTCTTGGGTGACCCGTAGGGTACATTGAAGATGCCTTCTGAGTTGACCCTATACAGTCCATTCCAGCATGACTTATTCAAATAGATGAACTCCGCGGCTCGCTTGAAGCTACCCCTGCTGCGGTGTTGTCGTATTTGGTAGAAAAGCCTCTTGCGCGGCTTCCATGGGCGAAGATAGTTTATAACTGCATCAACATTGTCGCGAATTGCCGTGAATGTGTCGATCAATTCATCGCACGTGTCACTGATTACAGCGCGCTTCGGCCTGAGAAGAAAGAACAGGGCGCCAGACCCCAGAAAAGGCTCGCGATAGGTGTTGAAGGACCCTGGCAGTAAATCAACTATGTATTTCAGTATGTATCGCTTTGACCCAGCCCAGCTCAAGAATGGATGGGGCAAGCTGGAATTAGGACGCTGAACTCGACCCTCTACCTCCTCGAGGTCGATTTCCTGTTTGATGGTAGAACAAGCGTTTTGTGGATGACGGGCGGTCATTCTGAGCAACCCCTATCCTAACTTCCTGTCAACTGATCGCCGGATTATACAACCATAAACGCTGCCTTTCGTCCTAGCTTACTTCTCGGACAGCGGTTGCGATTCGTTCGGACCCACCTGGATCGCAACCGCTGTCCACTTTGATCTCTAACCGTATTGGGCTCCGACGTCTTGCGGTCCATTCTCCTCGGACGGCCAGGGTCCAGGAGCCGCTCCGCCGGACTGTGAACGGCTCCTGGACCACGGTTCAGGACGTCGCTGTAGATCATGGTTGTCTTGATGTCTTTATGTCCTAGTAATTCCTGAACGCTTCCGATGTCGTAGCCATCCTCCGATCTCGCGGCTGGGGACATGGCGACAGAGGAACAGGCGCGCGCTCAGGGCCTGTTTCTGCGTCGAGCCGCTTAGGCTGGCGACCGAGGACGAGCGAGCCGATATGAAGGGGAATCGCGACTCTTGAGAGTGCGGGCGGGTTCGCGCGATTATCAAGCGCGACGCTCCCACCTACCGGTCCTTAAACGTCGGCTTCCGCTTCTCGAGGAAGGCCCGCATCCCTTCCTGCGCGTCCTCAGTCAGGGCCGTCGCAGCCATAACCTCCATCGCGTAGGCGTACGCCTTCGGCTGATCGAGGTCGATCTGCGCGTAGAAGGCCTGCTTGCCAATCCCTTTGGAAAGGCCGCTGCCGCGCGTGGCCCGTTCAAGCAGCAATCGAGTCTCTTCGTCCAGGCGATCGGCGGGGACAACCTTGTTCACGAGTCCCCAGGCGGCGGCCGTCTTGGCGTCGATGGGGTCCCCCGTCATCAGCATCTCGAGCGCCCACTTCCGGCCAATCGAGCGGCTGAGAGCGACCATCGGCGTCGTGCAGAACCATCCCCCCTTGCCTCCGGGAGTGGCAAAGGAGGCGGTGTCCGATGCCACCGCCAGATCGCAGGAGGCGACAAGCTGG